>CAZCMC010000022.1:4666-14004 GCA_964499665.1 uncultured bacterium
GGCAGACACGGCAGATGATCGAAGCGTCCCGAATCCTGGTGGCCCTCAAAGACCCAGACCAGGTCGAGGAGCTGACCGCCCTGGCGTGCATGCTTGCCCAGGCAGGGAAAGGGAAAGAGATCCTTGCCCTCCACGTGATCCAGATCCCGAGGTCGCTGCCCCTCGAGACGGAGCTGACAGCAGAGATCGACATAGGCGAGGCGATGCTGGCAAAGGCTGAAGCGGTGGCGGAGGAACGCTTCGATCTTGAGATCAGGACCGAGCTGTTGCAGGCCCGAGAAGCTGCACCCGCCATCCTGGAGGAGGCCAAGGAGAAAGGGGTCGATCTCATCATTTTGGGGTACAATCGAAGGTGGCGTTTCGGCGATCGGCTGCTGCAGGCGACGACGCTCGAGTATGTGGTGCGGCACGCCTCCTGCCAGGTTCTGCTAAGCGTGTCGCCCACGAAGGGGGCGTAGGTTGATCAGGAGGAGCGGATGAAAGCCATTGTTCTTGGGTGCGGGAGGGTAGGCGCCCACCTAGCCAATTCACTCGTTGAGCACGGCCATCACGTGACGGTTATGGACAGGGAGCCAAAGGCGTTTCGGATGCTAGGAGACGACCTGATGGTCGAACACTCCGACGCGGTGCCACATCAGTCCGCTGGGCCCGGGACCCCTCGGGCGAAGACGGTCAGGCAGCAGATCGCCTGTGTCCTGGGGCTCGGAATAGACGAAGATGTGCTTCGGCAGGCGGGGATCGAGGAGGCGGATGCCTTCGCCGCCGTCACCGACAGTGACTACACGAATATCATGGCCTGCCTGATGGCCAAGGAGATATTCCGGGTCCCACGGGTGATCGCCCGCATCAGTGAGCCGAAACGGGAGAAGATCTTCCACCAGTTGGGGCTCGAGACGATCTGTCCCAGCATCTTGGGAGCGCAAAGCGTCTTCGAACTGCTTGTGAAGGCCACGTGAGGAGCGCCATATGTATGCCGTGATCGTCGGGGGCGGGAAGGTTGGCTACTACCTCGCCAAGGACCTTCTGGCGAGGGGTCATGAGGTGACCATCATCGAGCGGGACGAGCGAAAATGTCACCGCATCCAGGACGATCTCGGCAGCATTGTGCTGGAGGGAGAGTGCAGCACCGACCTCATGGAGCAAGCCGGAGCCTCGCGCGCAGACGTCTTCATTGCCGTGACCGGCGAGGACGAGACGAACCTGGTTCTTTCTCAGATCGCCAAGCGCTTCTTTCACATCCCCAGGGCGATCGCCCGAGTGGTGAACCCCAAGAATCGAAAGGTCTTCAACCAGCTCGGCATCGATCTGACGGTGAGCGCGACCGAGATCATCACCAGCCTGATCGAGCAGGAGATGGCTACCCAGGAGATCCTTCCCCTTCTGGCCTTGGGGCGGGGCCAGCTCGAGATTGTTGAAATTCATCTCCCCATCGACTCTCCGGCGCTTAAGAAGACGGTTCAACAGCTCTCCCTTCCTGAAGACAGCATCCTGATCTCCATCATCCGTGGCGACCAGATCATCGTCCCGCGCGGCGATACGACGTTCAGGGCCAACGACACCGTGCTCGCGCTCACCGCCATCGCCAGCGCCGAAAAGCTGAAAACGTTCTTCTATCCCTGAGCCGATGCGGGTGGAAGGGCTTGACTTTCCAGCGGGCGGAGGGTAGGCTCGATCACCGAGCGAATCTCGGCGGACGAGGGCGCGGTTAAGGAGCTGGTACGATGTTCGGACTCGGAATGCAGGAGCTGATCGTCATTTTTGTTATCGCCCTGCTGGTCTTTGGCCCCAAGAAGCTACCGGAGTTGGGGCGGTCACTGGGCCGGGGCTTGGCGGAGTTCAAGCGGGCCTCAGAGGAGTTGAAGGAAGGGCTGGCTGTCGAGCTATCGGCTGAGGAAGACAAGGCGGCTGCGGTCGCTCACGAAGAGCGGCAGCCCGCCAAGGCAGAAGCGCCCTCGACCGGAGCAGCGGAGGAGAAACCCAAGGGAACCGACGAGACGCGGAATGCCTGATGAAAAAATGTCGTTCTTCTCCCACTTGGAGGAGCTCCGCAAGCGGATCGTCGTGTCCCTGGTGGTCATCGGGATCGGGTTCATCCTCACCTTCAGCTATTCGGAAACGATCCTCCGTTTCCTAAAGCGCCCTCTCACGACCGACCTCATTTTCTCTCGCACCTACCCCTTCTTACGAGCCGTTCCCCGACCCGGCACCCCGATCGACCTGATCTTTCTGGCTCCCGCCGAGGCCTTTTGGATGCACATGAAGATCGCCTTCCTGACCGGCCTCATGCTGGCCCTTCCTGTCCTGCTTCATCAGATCTGGAAGTTCATCGCGCCCGGCCTGCTCCCTCACGAGAAGCGGTATGCGCTCCCGTTCGTGGTTCTGGCCAGCATTTTCTTTGTCTTCGGCCTCCTCTTCTGTTTCTACTTGGTTCTTCCGTTCGCCTTGAACTTCCTCCTGACCTACAAAACCGAGAACCTGAAACCGATGATCTCCGTCGGAAATTACGTGGACTTCACCTCGAAGTTCCTTCTGGCCTTTGGATTGATTTTTGAGCTCCCGCTGGTGATCGGGATCGCCGCCAAGATGGGGCTGGTCACACCCCAGTGGCTGTCGAAGAACCGGAAATACGCTATCCTGATCAACTTCGTGATCGCCGCCATCCTTACGCCTACGCCCGACGTCTTCAACCAGACCCTGATGGCCCTGCCGATGTGCCTGCTCTATGAGGTCGGCATCCTGGCCGCGCGCCTCCTGGTCAGGAAACCGACGGCTGCTCCGCAAGAGGCGCCCGAAGGGATTTGAGTTCCCGGTTGCCTGACCCAACTCTGCATGCGGGAGCCTCTCCTGATTCCCCATGAGGCGGGCTTGGGCCTCCAGGCTTGCTTTCAGGCGATCCGATCGAGGCGCGCTTCAGTGAGGAGAGGATATACAGCCCGGCCACGGCCACGATGGCCAGCGCCAGGAGGAGGTAGGTGGCGATCAACTTGCGCTGAAACCTGCCCTCAATCGCCGACATTCTTGCCGTCCCTCCGACTAGGCGTCCTGATTGAACCGATACCCGACGCTCTTGACGGTGACGATGCGCTTGGCCTCCGGCCCCAGCTTTTCCCGAAGGCGACGGACGTGGACATCGACGGTCCTGGATTCGATCTCGGAAGCCTGGTCGTATCCCCAGACACGATCGAGATGATAGGCGACGAGGGCGGTGATGTCTTTCTCGTCATCCACCACGAGAACTTTCACCCCTTCGCCTCCTCCTGACCGAGCCAATGCAGATTGGCATCCCCACTGCCTTCACTCGGCCCGATCATAGCTTCCTTCCCCCGAAGCCGCAAGCGCATTCCCCAGACCTCCCAGAGTCGATGATTCCGCTTGACTCACTGCGTAGGCCGTGGTAGAAAATCCGATATGTTTATTGAAGCATAACGGGTCAAGTGATGCGGCTAGAGGTGAAATCAAAGACCTGGCTCGAGGCGAACGGCAAGTTCATCATCGGGGAGGGCGGGATCGCCCTCCTGGAGGCGATCGAGAATCTCGGCTCGATCCAGCTCGCGGCAAAGCACCTCGGGTGGTCCTATCGGCACACGTGGGGGTATCTCAAGAATATGGAACGCAACGGCGGCAGGCAATTCATCGTTGCCCGCCACGGCGGGACGGCGGGTGGCGGGACGACACTCACGCCGGATGGAGTGAAGCTCCTGCGTGAATACAGGCGATTTGAGAGAGCGCTCCAAGCGACCGCAAAGAAGCAATCTCGACTGCTGTTCTCGTACTAAGCTGATGGCGGTGATCGAATCGATCGCAGAGGCTTTATGGGCAGCGGAGTGGAGGTGAGGGAGATGCAGATGAGCGCGAGGAATCAATTGCCCGGAAGGATCAAGAAGGTGAAAGTGGGGAACGTGATGACCGAGGTGATCATGCAGGTCGGCGACCAGGAGGTGGTGGCCGCCATCACGAGCGGCTCGGCAAAGCGGATGAAGCTGAAGGTTGGCGATCAGGTGTTCGCCATCGTCAAGGCTACAGAGGTGATGATCGCCAAGGAGTAGCCCTGGGGCGATTCCCGGAACGATTCACCCTGAATGCCGATCACCCAGGTAGTTCGGACGCAATCCCGGGTTGGCTATCCGATCGAAGGAGATCGAAGGAGTGCCACGATGAATCGCATGTGTTTGAAGACGGTCCTTCGACGAGCCGTCCCGACCTCGCTGGCGGTGGGCCTGGTCTTGACAGCCCTGGTTTGCCGCGTCCTGGCCTCGAGCAGGACGGTGATCCTTACCACGACCACGAGCACGCAAGACTCAGGCCTACTCGATGTCCTGGTTCCCATGTTCGAGAAACAAACCGGACATTCCGTAAAAACCGTCTCCGTCGGGACCGGCCAGGCGCTTGCCCTTGGCGGCCGTGGTGAAGCGGACGTGGTGTTGGTCCATGCCCCGGAGACGGAGAAGAAGTACCTGGCAGAAGGCAGCATGATCAACCGCCGGCTCGTGATGCACAACGATTTCATCATCGTTGGCCCCGCGGCTGACCCGGCAAGGATCCGCGGTATCCGGAAGGCGACCGATGCCTTCCACAGGATCGCCGAGGCGAAGGCAACGTTTGTCTCACGTGGCGACAACTCCGGGACGAACATCCTGGAAAAGAAGCTGTGGAAGCAAGCGGGGATTGAACCGGAAGGGAGCTGGTATCTGCAATCGGGACAGGGGATGGGACAGACACTCGGGATCGCATCGGAGAAGCAAGCCTACACACTGACTGACCGCGGGACGCACCTGGCCTTCAAAAAACGGGTTACGCTCGAGATCCTGGTCGAGCGGGACAGACCCCTTCTGAATATCTACTCGGTCATGGAGGTCAATCCATCCCGTTTTCCCAAGGTCAACGCCTCGGGCGGCAAGGCGTTCGCCGATTTCATGGTCTCGGCCGAGGCCCAGGCAGTCATCAAGACGTTCGGGGTGGAGAAGTTCGGTGAGCCGCTCTTCTTCCCGGACGCAGGCAAGCGTGAGGAAGATCTTTAACTCTAACTGAGGCCCGGGGCCATTTGATCGTAACGATCTACAGATCTGATCCCACCATCTGGCGAGGTCGGTGTCAATACTAACGAGCGTATGGAGGGAACGATGCGAAACGCCGTGGTTACACTAGGACTCGCGATCCTTCTGATAGGAATCCCCTCGAAGCTCCCTGCCGCCGACAGGCTGGACGATCTCGAGCGGGCGCTGGAGGCTCAAAAGAAGACGATCGAGCTGCTCCAGCAAGAGATCAACGCCCTGAAACAAGAACGTGCCCGCCAACAGGCGTTGGAGCAGGAGGTGGAAGGGCTCAAGCAGGCGCAACGGGAGAGCCAGCAGCTCTCTCGGGAAGTGGAACAGCTCAAGGCCACTGCGAAGCCGAAGTTCGAGGCCGGCTTTGAAAAGTGGCAGCCATACATCCGATCGACCGATGGCAATCTCAGCCTGAGCCCGGTGGGCCGCATCCACGTTGATTTTCGCGGATACGAGGACGGCGCTCGCCAGCTAAACGGTTCCGCGCTGACCGATACTTTCCTGATTAGGCGCGCGCGGATTGGCCTCGCCGGAACATTCTACAGATACTATGACTTTTTCGTCGAGGCCGACTTCGGCCAGGGGCAGGCGGTCCTCACAGACGGGTACCTCGATATCCACTACTGGCCGGAACTCAGGCTGCGTGCGGGGCAATTCAAGATCCCGTTCGGTTACGAGGAGCTCCTCTCGGACAACAACCTCGACTTGGTGGAGCGGTCGGTCGCGGACAACCTGACCCCGGGGCGAGACCTGGGCGCGATGCTGCACGGGTCACTGTTCGGCGGCGCGATCGGCTACGCCGGGGGGATCTTTAACGGCTCCGGCCAGAACAAAGCCGACACCAACAATTCGAAGGACCTGGCTGCCCGCCTGGTCGTCCTTCCGTTGAAGTGGGCTGGCCTCTCCGAGTGGGGGACCCTGCATCTGGGCGCAGACCTGACGTGGGGCAAAGAGACGCCGGCCAATGGCACGAGTTCGAGCCTGCAGGGGCAAACGGATGGTAAATTCACTTTCTTTCCGTCAATTCCAACCAGAGGGGACCGACTGCGCTATAGCGGCGAGGCGGCGTACTACGCCGGGCCCTTCACACTCTATGGGGAATATATCCAGAGCCAGGAGGAGCGGCAGGGGATCGGCACCGGGGCCGATCTTTTCGGTCGAGGGTGGTACGTGACGACGACTTACGTGCTCACCGGGGAGACCAAGGTGCCAGGGCAGACGGTCGTACCCAAGCGGTTGATGATGCCCGTGGGGCCTGACCGGGGTTGGGGCGCCTGGGAGCTGGCCGCGCGTTTCGCTCAGCTCGATTTTCGGGCAAACGATCCGACCGTCAAGAGCAACAGGGTCAATGCCTTGACACTTGGCGTCAACTGGTACCTGACACCGAACGTGAAGTGGCTGGTCAACTTTGTCCAGAACTGGTTCCCGAACGAGACACTGACCCCCTTTAGTTTTGGAAATCCCAACAATACGCGGACGTCCGAGTGGGAGTTCCTCACCCGCCTGCAACTCTGGTTCTGAGAGGAGAGAGGTGGTGGGCAGGGGCGGAATCGAACCGTCGACACCAGGATTTTCAGTCCTGTGCTCTACCGACTGAGCTACCTGCCCGAGTGTTGAAGGTGGGTCGGCTAGGAAGGCCCGTTTGTTGTAGCACCGCGAAGCAGTTTTGTCAATAAGCGGCGCGGGGATTACGGGCGACGTGGATTGCGGATGACGTAGGTGCCTGTCAGCATGTCATGTAACCCCTGCTTCTGCCGCGTAAAGGCGATCATCAAGAAACCCACGCTGAACAGCAGCAACGAGATTATCCAGCACAAGGAGCGAAGGCATGCTCTCCCATAGGTCATCTCTTCACCGTTCACGCGAACGATTCTTAGCCCGAACAGCAATTTGCCAGGGGTCTGACCGCGCGATCCGACAAAAAGGGTGAAATACAGAAAACCGCTCGCCATGACAATGATGGCGCTCGAATAGCCAGCAAGGGCCATCACCTGGTCGTTAATCTCGCCGCCCAATCGTCCGCCGAACCAGATGGTCGTCAGCACCAGAACAGCGAGAGCGATGGTCGCCAGAAAAAGGCAGACGATGTCGGCAATCCAGGCGACGAGTCGAATCCAGAACCCGGCTTTGGGAGCGACGCCTACTTGCTCCGATGCGCGATCCCACGAGCCGAGTGGTGGAAGCCCGCTGCCGGGAGAATGATACGGCGGCGCGGCCACCTCGGGAAGGAGGAGGAGAGCCGGTTTCTCCTGCGCCTCCGGCCTCGACATCAGCGCCGGGTCGATTAAATCTGAGCGGCCGGCAAGGAGCTTATCGATCTCTTGCAGTCGGCCCTTCACCTCCTGCTGCGACATCGGTGCGCTCGACGCAGGCTGCAGCAAGATCGGTCGTGAGGGCGACCCCAGCGGCGCAGCGGTGAATACCGGAACGCCACGGCGCTGCCTTTCCTCCTGAAGGTCAGCCCCGCACTCCTTACAGGCGTCCAGGTGATCGAAGCTTACGTAGCCGCATTTCGGGCACCGCATCGGCGGATTCCTCCTCTCCGCCCTCAGATACCACAACCGTGAGCCCCGGTCAAGGACAAAGCCGTCTTCTCTTGACAGGCGTGGAACGATCTGATAACAGCTTAAGTCTGTAAGAGGTTACGTCCTCCCATGTCGAGAGCCGAGCGCCTCCAGTTGATCGTCTCCCTGATGAAATCCTCTCCGGGCATGCGCCCTGCAGATCTGGCCACGCGTTGCCGGGTCTCAGAGCGAAGCATTTTTCGCGATCTGCACACGCTCCAGGCGCTCGGCCTGCCGGTCTACTTCGACCACGGCTACCGGCTTCCCTCCCCAACATTCTTGCCCCCCCTGCACCTCACGGGTGAGGAGGCGGTCGCGCTCCGGGTCGCGGCCTCCCGCGCGGCGGAGCAGGAGGGCCCTATGGCGCGGGCCTTGCTGAGCGCCCAGTCCAAGCTGGCCCTACGACTGGCGCCTGGCACGCCCGTCCCCGAGGAGCAGATGCCCTTAGCGATTCCCGGGGTTCCGTCGGCCTCGACCGAGGCGGCCCACCTGCTCTCCCTGCTCCAGGAGGCCGTTGCGACCGGCCGGAGGGTCACGATCCAGTATGCCAGGAGCAACCGAAGCCGGCCACGATCACTGGAGCTGGACCCCCGTCACCTGAGCCTGCGAGAAAACAGTTGGCTGCTGTTGGCCGACGACCCCGCCAAGCACCGAAGCCTGACGATCCGTCTCGACCAGGTCAAGGGAGCTGCCTTTTCCGAGCGAAAGGGGCGTCGCTCACGATCTGCCCGTCGCCTCAAGGCGGCCGGCTCGCTGGGGGCCGGCCTTCGGGTCAAGCTAAGGCTCCGACCCCCCCTCTCCGCCCTTGTTCGTGACGGCGATCTCCCACCCGGATTACAGATTGACGAGAGAGACGGCGGGGTCCTGATACTCACGAGCCACGCCTCGGGGATCCGAGAGATCCTCGGGTGGCTCCTCTCGTTTGGTCCGACCATCGAGGTGCTAGAACCGGTGGCGCTTCGGGCGGAGCTACGACGGGTCGCAACAGAACTGTCTGCCCTTTATGGGACTGAGGCATAGTACCCGTCCAACTATATGGTCCTCAGTGTCCTGAGTCAGAAAATCGGACATTAATTTTTCCCCTTCCCCTTAGATGGGGGAGGGCTTGGGGGGGGTGAAGATGGCAGATGCCTGATACTCACTCACCCTCCCCCACGCCCCCTCCCTTGACTCCGGTCTATACAACGGTCAAGGGAGGGGGGATTTCTAAAGCGAACTTCTGATTCAGGGCACTAGGAAGGGACTGTGCCGGGTCAAGAAACGAGCATAGCAAGGCGCGGCCCTCGGGGCCGCACCCACTTCGCGGGTACCCGGCGTACATCGTCAGGTACGTCGCAGGGAGCGCCCCGGGGTGAAGCCTCGCCGCTAGGCGAAGTTAATTGGACCGGCACCAGCGGAGGAGCGGTGCACGATGCCAATCTATGAATATCGCTGCGGCGGTTGCAAGAAGCGGGTCAGCCTCCTGATCCGAAATATCAACAACCCGGCCACCCCGGTCTGTTCCCACTGCGGCAGCCGTGAGATGACGCGCCTGTTCTCCCGGTTCGCCGTGGTCAAATCCGAAGAGAGCAGGTTCGAGAGAATGGCCGACCCGAGCAACTTCGGCGACCTGGACGAGAACGACCCGAAGAGCGTCGCACGCTGGGCAAAGCGGATGGGGAAGGATCTGGGCGAGGATATGGGCGACGACTTCGACGAGATGATGGAGGGGGCCATGGATGAAGAGGCC
>CAZCMC010000023.1:0-5389 GCA_964499665.1 uncultured bacterium
AGACGGACAGTAGGCCGGACATCGTGGACCCGGACGAAGGCCGCACCCTGCAGCACCGCCGACGCAACGCAGGCCGCCGTCCCCTCCTGGCGCTCATCAACTGGCAGGTCCAGAACCTTCCCGATAAACGACTTGCGCGATGGGCCGATCATGATCGGCTTCCCCAGACTGTGGAACCGCGACAGGTGCCGGAGCAGGACCAGGTTATCCTGCAGCCGCTTCCCGAACCCCAGGCCAGGGTCCACGACGATCGCCTCGGGGTCAACGCCTACCCCCTCGGCAAAGGCCACGCGTTCTCGCAGAAACGACAGGATCTCACCCACGACGTCGTCGTAGGATGGATAGACCTGCATATCAGGAGGGGTTCCCTTCATGTGCATGATGACGAGGCCGGCACCGAATTTGGCCACGGCCTCTGCCAGAGCACCCTGCCCACGCACGCCGTAGATGTCATTGATGATCTCTGCGCCCTCATCCAAGACCACCCTCGCCACCTCCGGCTTGTAGGTATCGACCGAGAGAGGTATCGTAAGCCGTGTCCGGAGGCGGCGGAGGACCGGAAGCAACCTCCCAAGCTCCTCTTCCGGCGGCAGCGCCATTGCGCCGGGACGGGTTGATTCGGCTCCCAGCTCCAGAATATCGGCCCCCTCTTCGGCCATCCGCACTCCCTGCTCGACGGCCGTCCCGGAATCGAAGAAGCGCCCGCCGTCGGAGAACGAATCCGGGGTGACGTTCAAGACCCCAACAACCAAGGTCTTTTCCGCCAAATCCAACACGCGACCCCGACACCGGAAGCGCTTGGGCCCGGTGGACAGCCAGGGCGTTGCGTCGCTGCTGTGGGTCACAGATTGCCTCGAATGGAGTTCCAACGCGCGATGATGGCGGGCGAGATCGGCGGGGGATGTGGGAGAAAGGAGAGCCACGGGCGCGGTCCGCCCTAGGCCCATGACGAGATGCGAGGTGCAACCCCTCAGGCGGGCGCCGGCGCCGGGGCGACGGTCCTCCCGTTCACGATGGCGTCGATTTGGGAAGCGTCCAGCACCTCCTCTTCCAGCAGGGCCTTGGCCAGGGCATGGAGGATTGCGATCCGCTCCTTGATCAGCACCTTGGCCTTCTCGTAGTTCGTCATGACGATCTGCTTGACCTCCCGATCGATCTCCACCGCCGTCTGCTCGCTGTAGTCCTGATGCTGGGCGATCTCGCGCCCCAGAAAGATCATCTCTTCCCGCTTTCCGAACGTCAAGGGGCCCATCCTTTCACTCATGCCCCACTCGCACACCATCTTCCTTGCCAACTCCGTCGCCCGCTCGATATCGTTACCGGCCCCCGTGGTGATCTCGCCGAAGACCACCTCTTCGGCGACGCGCCCGCCCATCATGATCGCGATTTCGTTGAGCAGGTACTCTTTTGGATAGTTATGCTTCTCGTCGATAGGCAATTGCTGGGTCACACCAAGCGCCCTACCCCTCGGGATGATCGTGACCTTGTGGATAGGGTCGGTCCCGGGAAGGGACTTCGCTACCAGGGTGTGCCCGGCCTCATGATAGGCAGTCACCTTCCGCTCTTCTTCACTGATGACGATGCTCTTTCGCTCGACCCCCATCAGCACCTTGTCCTTGGCGGTCTCGAAATCCGTCATGCACACGGTCTTCTTGTTCTGGCGGGCGGCAAGGAGGGCCGCCTCATTCACGAGGTTGGCCAGATCAGCCCCCGAAAAGCCCGGCGTGCCCCGCGCCAGGACCGTCAGGTCAACATCGGCGTCGAGAGGAATCTTCTTCGTGTGAACCCGCAGGATGCCTTCCCGTCCCCTGATGTCCGGTCGCGCCACGACGACCTGGCGGTCAAACCGGCCGGGCCGCAGGAGGGCCGGGTCTAGGACATCGGGGCGGTTGGTGGCCGCGATCAAAATCACCCCCTCGTTCGATTCGAATCCATCCATCTCGACCAGGAGTTGGTTCAGGGTCTGCTCCCGCTCGTCATGACCGCCACCCAGGCCCGCCCCCCGGTGCCGCCCAACCGCGTCGATCTCGTCCATGAAGATAATGCACGGCGCGTGCTTTTTCCCTTGTTCGAACAGGTCCCGTACGCGCGAGGCGCCGACCCCCACGAACATCTCGACAAAGTCCGACCCCGAGATACTGAAGAAGGGAACACTTGCCTCGCCGGCGATGGCCCGAGCCAGGAGTGTCTTGCCGGTCCCCGGCGGGCCCATGAGCAGGACGCCCTTGGGGATCCGCCCGCCCAGCTTCTGGAACTTCGGGGGGTCTTTCAGGAACTCGATGATCTCCTGCAGCTCCTCTTTCGCCTCGTCGACACCCGCGACATCGGCAAAGGTGACCTTGCTCTGCTTGTCGGACAACAGGCGGGCTCGACTCTTGCCGAAGGACAGCGCCTTCGCTCCGCCGCCCTGCATCTGCCTCATGAAGAATATCCAGACTCCGATGAAGAGCAACATCGGAAGCCAAGACAGCAGCATATTGATGTACCAGGGGTTGCCGTCCACCGGCTTGGCGGTGATGCGGACACCCCTCCGTCGCAGCTCCGAAATCATATCCTTGTCATCGGGGGTGTAGGTCCGGAAACTCTCGCCGCTCGTCAGTTTCCCCTTGATATCCAAGCCCTTGACGATGACCTCAGAGACTTCACCCTTGGCCACGCGAGCCATGAAGTCGCTGAAGATCATCTCCTTTTCCTGTGGCTGGCTTTGGTTGAAGATGTTGAAGACCAACACCATGATCAATCCGATGACGAGCCACAGTGCCAGATTCTTAAAAAACGGGTTCAACCTTGTACCTCCTGCCCCCACACCTTGTGTCTCACCCCACGTCGCGAGCCGTCAGATCCTTTCCTTTCAAGCCGTTCTCTCCCTATGTCTATCATATACCTCGTTGTTTTTCAACGCAAAAGCCATGTCGAATCACCGTTTCGGCCCATGGGGGGTGTCTGGCACATTTCGGCGGGCGGGAGTGAAGGCCTTACAGCCCATCGGCTCTGCCCGCCTACCCAGCTTCCGACTCTCCTCGGGAATCACCCTGATCGATGGGAGGCCTGCCGAGCTCTGCTTTCGGCGCCCCCGCGTGGGCCACTCGCAGCCTGAGAATCCGCTGCGTGGAGTCGGTCACCTTGAACCGTTCATCCACTCGGAAACCTACCACCCATGCAATCTCACCGCCCGATACTACCAGTGGCACAGTCCAACGTTGGTCGCGTGGCACCCTTGCGTCCACAAAGAAATCCTGAAGCTTCTTGCGCCCTCGCATGCCAAGAGGGACGAACCGATCGCCCCGCTCCCAGAACCGGACGACCAACTCCCCCCCGGCGCGGTCTGCATCCAATAGCGCCGTCCACGGATCATTGGCAAGCAGACCACCCGTCGCTCCCTCAAGGGTGTCGGTCCGGAATCTGAGTGAGCACGTGGGAAGCTCGGTCTGCCCCGGCACGGCAAGAGGGATGGGCCGACCGCTGTCCCGGGCTCCATGCTCTCTGAGCGAAAGGATCAAGCGATCACCTGCCTTCGTCGCGTGGATGCCGCCCGAGAGGTGCAAGGCACCTTGGGCCTTATCGCTCAGCAGGAGTCGCTCGAGGGCCAGCGTCTGCCGAAAGCTGAATCCCGGGCGGTCGCCCCGAAGCAGATGGGCGCTCCGCCGGAGGATGCGTCGCCTGAGGCCCGTGGGGACGGGTGAGGCGCGGGGGACGGACAGGACCAATTCGCGATCTGATCGAAAGATCACCATGGCGGGAAGCTGTTCCTCCGTCATCGCGGTGAGCAGCGCGTCCTCGGCAGCAAAGATCGCTGCGGCAGAGGCCAGGGCTTCGGCGACACGAGGGTTATACCCCTTCGCCAGCTCGGGCAGGAGTTGTAGACGGATCCGATTCCGGCTATAAGATAAGAGGTGGTTGGATGAATCCTCGACATAGGGGATCCCCTGGTGGAGCGCATACGCCTCGATCTCCTTGCGAGAGCACTCGATCAACGGTCGAATAATCCGGCCTCTCACCGGGGGGATCCCGCCAAGCCCGCGCGTCCCGGAACCGCGGAGCAGATTCATCAGCACGGTCTCGGCTTGATCATCCTGGTGATGGCCCATGGCGATCTTGGTCGCCCCCTGCTCGTCCGCTACCCGCTCGATGAACCGGTAACGGAGATTTCTGGCGGCGTTCTGTAGTGATCCGCCAGGTCGGTCTCGAAGCGCCGTCGCATCGGCGGCCGTGATGGTCGCGGGGACCTCATGCGCCTCGCACTGGCGACCCACAAAGATAGCCGCCTCTGCCGACTCAGCCCCCCGCAAGCCGTGGTCCAAATGGGCCACATGAAGGGACAGGCGATAGCGCTCGCGGAGCTCCAAAAGGACGCGCAGAAGTACCATCGAATCGACGCCCCCGGAGACGCCGATGACCACCGTCTCGCCCGGCGTCAGCATCCGATGCCGGTCGATGGTGCGTTGAACCCTCTGGAGCAGCGCGTCGCTCATTGAGTCAAATCCGTAAACTCGCCTGGGGCGGCCATCCGCTGAGGACCCTCCTCGCTTACTGTAATGAGGCACCCAGCCTCTGTCAACAGGAATTGATGCGGTCGCCTCCGTCCGTTCAAGCTACCCGGAGCGGCACGGCGAAGGATGCCGTATGGCTCTGCTCGCCCTTCGCAGGTCGCACATCGCGACCTGGCCAGCAGCGGGAGATTGCTTCGATCACCTCGTTCTCTCGCAAAGACACGTCAATTCATGCGTGTGTACGAGGGCGGGCACCGGTCGTGATTCCGGTCAATCCGAAACACAGACGGCAACGATCAGCGACGGGAGCCGAGGATTGCCGCGCGGGATGCGTTATCGAGCGGGTTCGAAACCTGGATGAGCTCACGTGAGGGAAGGATGAGGCAGGTCAACTTGTTGCCATAGACGCAGGCCGTGTCGATACCGATCCGGTCCTCCTCCATGAGAACCTCCCGCATCGGCGTGTGACCGAAGACGACCGTCTTGGGGTAGCGGCCTGGAAAGGCGTAAAACTCTTCGCGAATCCAGAGAAGATCCTTGGGGTCCTGCTGCTCCAGCGGGATGCCCGGCCTGATCCCGCCGTGCACAAAGAGATACTCATCGGTCTCATAGTACAGACGCAAACGGTTCAGAAAGTCAAGATGGGCAGCCGGGATGCTGCTCAGCCCGCCATAGCTTTCCATCGTCGCGGCCCCGCCGTTGTAGAGAAACAGGGAGCGCTCCTTTCCCTGCAGGTAGTCGAGAAACATCCGCTCGTGGTTCCCCATGAGAAAGGTAGAGCGACCCTTGAGACCGAGCAGGTAGTCGATCACCCCCTTCGAGTCCGGACCACGATCAACATAGTCCCCCATGAAGACCACCTCGTCCGTCTCGGACGGGTGGATCTGGTCCATGAGGCG
>CAZCMC010000023.1:5489-13862 GCA_964499665.1 uncultured bacterium
ACGGGTGGATCTGGTCCATGAGGCGGCGCAGAGGGTCCAGACAGCCGTGAATGTCACCGATGGCGTAGATCAATCGCGACTCCTGCACATTCCCTTCAGATCATGTCGTGTACTACTCGGATGGCTGAAACAACAAGAGCTCGCGATCATGCTGCGAGCTCTCTGTGAGTCAGTCCGAGTCGTGCAACCCTGAACTACTTATGGCCGATGGCGTCCAAGACTCGTGCGATGTCTTCTTTGACGAGGGTGTTGATCTTCAACCGTGAAAGAATATCCGGCTGATGTTTCGCCAATTGCTGAATGAGAGCCGTGCCATCAAGCGGCGACCCGTGAGGCTGCGTATCGAGGATCCAATCCGTCAGCAGGTCCTTGTACAACCTGTGTGTGCTTGGATCACGATACAGGATATCCAAGATTTCCTTGGCCAATGGCTCGTCCATTGTTCCTCCTTCATATCGCCTGGAAAAAGGATATCACCTTCTTGCCCGATTCACAAGCGCAAAGTTCAGGTGATGAAGGACGGCGCACCTACGACGATTCGAACGCCGCTGTTCCGCCCTTCAGGAAGTTCTCTCGCGCTTCGAGCAGCGTGTCCAGGAATGCATTGAACTCATGTTTATAAAAGCTCAGTTGGAGAAACTCGTACTGGACGACGAAGGTATCCTCCTCGTCGTCGAACCAGATTGCGGTCACCGTGCCATGCTTGTTGCTCTTCTGGGCCAGATTCTTAATCGCCACGAGATTCTCCTTCAGGGCTAGCCCCTGGTGAGCCGGTCAAAGCGGGATGGCGGTCACGCCCCAGAGATAGCGCCCTAGAAACTCTCCGATCATCGCGGTCAGGATCGCGATGTAGAAAAAGCCTGTAGCCGCTTGGACGTTCGGGATGCGCAGGGTATCCCAGATCACGCATGCAAGTATGAATGAGCCGAGAATCCCAATCAGCAGACGACCAAGCAAAACCAGTCCATACGAGGTTGAGAGAAGCCCGATCCGTGCTGCTGCCTCGGCCCCGCCGAACAGGTAGAGGACACCCACGTTGATTACCAACAAGAGGCCCTGCAATACGGTCGCCAGCAGAAAGAGGTTGGCGACGCGACGGATCAGCGCCACAGGCAGTTCCGGATCTCTGAGATAATAGTGTCCAAGCAGCATACCGATCAGGGCCGAGCCCAGCAGGAGGGTTGATGCCAGCGTGACCGCCACTTGCGCCGCGGTCTCGGGCGACAAGGACGCCCTATCGAGAGCGGTAAGAGATGGGAGGAATACCCCCATCGACCCCACTGCCAGGCTTAGCCGGAGCGCAAGCGTCGACCATCGCTTCGGGACGATCCAGAGTGAGCCACCGTAGAGCAGGAGTGACAGGAACAAGCTGATCAGGGCCGGCGTCTGGCTGACCCATATTCCCAACCCCACGGCGATGGCAAGGATCAACACGCAGGTCTGGAAGAACCCTCGCCTGATCAGGTCCGAGGGCAGCAGCGCCAAGCAAAATAGACTTCCGACTGCAAGCTCCTGCACGGCGTGAAGAACGGGGCGAGCGATCTCTGTCACGTGCTATCCCCCAGATACTCCCCTCCGGCATCTCCGGAGGGGGTCAACACGATCGCCACGCCAGACGCAAACGGCCACCGATCGCCGGTGTTGTTGTCGCCCCGCATGGCGAGATGATTCGAGGGCACAGGCGGAGGAAAGAACATCCTCGAATCGTCATGACATGACCTGCCGCGCCTCGCATTGATCACTCGATCTCAAACTCTGGAAGACCCTTCGGGAACTTGGTCAGATTCCGACATCCGGTCGAGGTTACAACCACAAGGTCCTCGATCCTGACCGCACCGGCGTCCAGATAGTAGAGCCCCGGTTCGACCGTCACCACGTATCCGCTCTTGAGGACCGCGCCCATCTTACTGATCCGAGGCGGCTCGTGGATGTCAAGGCCCAGACCATGGCCGGTCCCGTGGAAGAACCCCTGCATTCGGCCCCCGACCATGCCGGTGGTGAAGCCATCCTTTTCCAGCACTTGGTTCACCTCCGAATGGATCGCCTTGCCGTCCGCCCCGTCCCTGATCAATTCGATCCCGCGTTCCTGGGCGTTGAGGACCGAGCGGTACATTGCCTTGAGCTTTGGCGAGGCCTTGCCCTTCACCACCGTCCGGGTCATGTCCGCGAAATAACGGGTCCGCCCCGACCGCGGAAAGACGTCCATGACGATCGATTCGTTCGCCCGGATCGGCCCGGCCCCTTGATGGTGCGGATCGACACCATGGACCCCGGCAGCCACGATGGTATGCTGCGCGATGCAGTCCGACTCCATCAGTTTCACGTTGATGATCTTCTTGAGCGCCTCCGAGGTCAGCAGTTCGCCATCCAAGCGGAGGAAGCCGTCGCCTCCCACCCTGGCAGCCCGAATCGCCTCCATCGCGGCGTCCACCGCCTCTTCCGTGGCACGCTGTGTGGCGGTGATATGTTCAATCTCCTCTTCGCTCTTGACTACTCGCTCCTCGAAGAACGGCTCTCGCTTCACGGTCAGGGTATAGCCCCGTGCCCGGAGTAAGTCGGCGTACTCGATCCCGAAGTTACCGGGGACCAGAAGACGGCTGGCTTTTCGCTCAAGCAGCACCATGTCCAGGACATCCAGCAGGCCCGGGGGCTTCGTCCCACTCTCCCTGAGCCTGGCCTCGTACGCGCTGTACGAGAGCACGGTGTCCACCCTCCCCTGGCTCCTGGCACGGTCGACCTCCAGGTCGCTCATCACCAGGATCTTCTCCTTGCCGGCCTGGATAAAGATGAATGGATCCGGCGCCAAAAACCCGGTCGCGTAGTACAGGTTCGAATCGATCTCGCTGGCGGCGATCATGACGATCGCATCGCAGCCGTTCAGCGTCGCCACAGGGGAGTCCCTTTCAATCCGAGAGAATTACCTTGCCCATGCCGACCGCGGCAAAGAGGCCAAGCGTCCACAGCCAGGGAAACGCGCCGGTATAATACCAGATGATGACCGGATAGACCGGGGCCGAGATCGGCAGCAGGGCAGTCGCCACAAACATTCCTCTCATCCCCCATGCGGCGCTGTACCCGGCCAGCATGACACCGAAGAGGACCAGCATCAACGCCACCCAAGAAAACCCGTAGCAAATGCCCCAGATGGCCGGACCTCTGGGTGCTGCTCCCGCCATCGACGACGTCTCCCGATACCGCCTCGCTAGGACACCTGAGGAACGGTCTTCAACTCCTCCAGATGCCGTGAGATCTTCATCGAGCAGAACTTCGGGCCGCACATCGAGCAGAACTCGGCGTGCTTGAACGCCTCGTGCGGCAGCGTCTCATCGTGCATCGCGCGCGCCGTCTCGGGATCGAGCGCCAGGGCAAATTGCCGCTCCCAGTCGAAATTGAACCTGGCGTGTGAGAGGGCATCATCCCGGTCGCGTGCCCCTTTCCGGCCGCGGGCAATGTCCGCGGCGTGGGCGGCGATCTTGTAGGCGATGCATCCCTGCTTCACATCCTCCCGATTGGGCAAACCCAGGTGTTCCTTGGGCGTGACATAGCAGAGCATCGAGGCGCCATGCCAGCCGATCATCGCCGCCCCGATCGCCGAGGTAATGTGATCGTAGCCCGGGGCGATGTCGGTCACCAGGGGACCCAGCGTATAGAACGGCGCTTCCTGGCAGATCTCCTGCTGCAGCCTCACGTTCATTTCGATCTGGTCCATCGGAACGTGGCCCGGCCCTTCGATCATCACCTGGACATCCTGCGCCCAGGCCGCTCGTGTCAGCTCGCCAAGGGTGCGAAGCTCGGCAAACTGCGCGGCATCAGACGCGTCCGCCGTACAGCCCGGCCGCAGCCCGTCGCCCAGACTGAAGCTGACGTCGTACTTGCGGAAGATCTGGCACAGCTTGTCGAAGTGGGTGTAGAGGGGATTCTGCTTCTTGTGCGCGAGCATCCATTGCGCCATCAGCGCGCCGCCGCGGCTGACGATCCCGGTGATCCGGTGCTGCACGAGCGGCAAGTGCTCCAGCAGGACGCCGGCATGGATCGTCATGTAATCCACGCCCTGCTTCGCTTGGTGCTCGATCATGTCGATCATATCGTCAGGGGTCAGGTCTTCCACCTGCTTGACGATCGTGATCGCCTGATAGATGGGGACCGTGCCGATCGGAACCGGGCTGGCTGCGATGATCGCCTGGCGAATCGCATCGATGTTGCCGCCGGTGCTCAGGTCCATGACCGTGTCGGCCCCGTACTTCAGCGCGAACTTGAGTTTCTCCAACTCCCCTTCGACGTCAGAGGTGACGGCGGAGTTGCCGATGTTCGCGTTAATCTTGACCGTCGCCACCGTCCCGATCCCCATCGGCTCCAGGCTGGTGTGATTGACGTTACAGGGGATGATCAGTCGGCCCCGGGCGACCTCAGCCCGAACCATCTCGGGCTCGAGCCCCTCCCGCTCGGCGACGTAGGTCATCTCGGGGGTGATGACGCCCTTGCGGGCGTAGTGCATCTGCGTCGCGCATTCCCCATTTGTGTGGCCGGTCCGTGATATCATGCGAGGTCCCTCCTCAAGAAAGCAACAACGCTGGCGATAGACTGCCCGCGACGGAACGTAGCCTTTTCAGGACGCTCCCTACGCTGGCATGATCGAGATCAGGTCCAACGGTCGGCGACGGCCCCAGTCGCCCTCTCAGCCTGCTCCCGCAGACTCCCGCACGCAAGTCCCTCGTTAATTGCGACTCTACCCCGAGTTGGCGAGGAAGTCAACTTTCCCCGACGGCAGGAGTGCGACCACACCTGAAAGCACCGAATGTCCCCATACGTCCCAATGGTAATGCATCGTGCCCAGTTTCGTAAACGATCATGGCGTGATATTATGTCAGGGCGAGGCGATGAATCGCTTAGGAACTTTGTTGAAGACACCATTCCCCTCTTTTAGAGTTCAGACCCACCCTCACCCTCAAAAGGAGGAGTCCCCATGGCCGAGCTGATCCATGTCTCCAAGGTGAAGATCATCAAGGACAAAGGCCCGGTCCGCCGGGCCTACATCGAGGCCTTTCCCGAGCCCGTGCGATACGGGGTTCACGGCGGGATCAAGAAATTCTACGGGGTGGAGCCGGAGGAGGAGCTGCCCACCACCCTCGATCACGTTATCGCCGCGGTGGCCGGGTGAATGACCGGTACGCTAGCCGTGGCGCTAGCGGCGCGAAAGATCCCGACCCAGCCGGACCGCCTGTCATCGGAGGTCGAGGGGTTCATCGAGAATGTGGACGGAAAGCCCCTGATCACGAAGATCAAGGTCCACTACTCAGTCAAGGTCCCCAAAGGCAAGCGTGAGGAGGCCCTGCGCGCCATCGAGGTCCACGAGAAGGGCTGCCCCGCCTCCCAGTCTGTGCGGCGCGGCATCGCCATCGAATGGGACGGCACGGTGGTAGAGGAATAGCGCGTCTCACGCGGCGAGCTGGAGAGTCGTGAATCCAATTCCAGATTCGCACGTGCGGCGTGTTCGAGCCGCCAGTAGCTGGGGAAGGTGCGTGTGGGCCCACTTGATCTTGATGGGATTGTCATCAACCGACAGACTTGAGGTGCCGGCAGATCTCTTGCTCACCCGTGGCCGCATCATTGGATCACAGCAGAATGGGCGGGAGTACCTGTACGAAGCGCTCGACTACGCGGCCAAGGGGAAGGTAAAGGTGATCGCCGAGACCTACTCGTTGCAGGAGATCGGCCAGGCCTACGAACGAGTTGCGAATGGCAAGGTGCGATTCAGGGCGGTGATGACCAACTGAGGCGGGTGGCAAGAAGCGGCTGAGGGTACTGCACCTGAAACAGGTAGGAGGAAGGCTCCCTATCGTGCGCGTTAGCCCTTGATGACGCCCATGGGGCGGAGGCGGGCGACCATCTTCGAGAGGCCGGCATGGTGGACAACGGTCACCACCTGGGTTACGTCCTTATACGCGTCTGGCATCTCCTCGGCCAATGACTCGCGGCCCGATGCCTTCACGATGATCCCCTGGTCTTCCAGTTCCCGGTGGATGGCCCGACCTTTCGCCGCCTTGATCGCCGCGTGGCGACTCATGACCCTGCCGGCGCCATGACAGGTGCTTCCGAAGGTCTGCTCCATCGCGCCCGTGCCGACCAGGACAAACGACGCGCGGCCCATGTCGCCGGGGATCAGCACCGGTTGGCCGATGGATCGGTAATGGGCCGGTAGCTCCGGATGGCCAGGCGGAAAGGCTCGTGTGGCTCCCTTCCGATGGACCGCGAGCTTCATTCGCTTCCCGTCCACATCGTGCTCCTCGACCTTGACGATGTTGTGAGCGACATCGTAGACCGTGGAGAGCAGCAATTTGTTGGGAGAAACCGCAAGGGTTTTCAGGAGCACCTCTTTCGTCCAATGGGCCAGGCACTGGCGGTTGGCCCAGGCATAGTTGGCGGCGGCCCGCATGGCACCCAGGTACTGCTTTGCCTCTGGGGAGTTCCAGGGTGTGCAGGCAAGCTGCCTGTCCGGCAGAACGATCCCATACTTCATGACCGCGCGCTCCATCTCAACCAAGGCATCGGTACAGACCTGATGGCCCAGCCCCCGGGAGCCGGTATGGATCATGACGGTGACCTGGCCCTCGAATAGGCCGAGGACTTGCGCTGCCTGCGGATCGTAGATCTCGGCGACCGATTGCACCTCCAGGAAGTGATTGCCCGACCCGAGCGTTCCGAGCTGGCCGCTGCCCCGCTCGAGCGCCTTGCGGCTGACCGCATCCGGATCGGCGCCAGGAAGGCACCCTCCCGACTCCATCAAGGCGAGGTCTTGCGGGTCGCCGTACCCCTGCTCCATGGCCCAAGCCGCCCCTTTCAGCAGCGGCCCCTCCACTTCCTTCTTGCCCAATCTGATCCGGCCACGCGATCCGACCCCGGTCGGCACCTCGTTGAAGAGGGCGAGGACCAACTCCTTCAGCTTCGGCTTCACCTCTTCTCTGGTCAGCTCGGTCCGGAGTAACCGGACCCCGCAGTTGATGTCGTAGCCGACTGCGCCAGGGGACACGACGCCATCGGTGATGTCGGTGGCGACCACCCCGCCGACCGGGAGACCGTACCCTTGATGGATATCGGGCATGGCAAAGGAGGCCTTGACGATCCCGGGCAGCGTGGCGCCGTTCGCCACCTGCTCCAGGGAGGCATCCTTCATGATCGCTTGCATCAGAGTGTCATCGGCATAGATGATCCCCGGAACCCGCATTCCAGGCTTATAGTCCTGCGGGAGCAGCCATCGATAGTCATCGAGCTTCTGCACGCCCTTGCTCATGATCAACCCCTACCCTACTGTTCTATACGTTTCAGAGTCCTTGGCGAACCGCTTCTGAAATTCCCTATAGTGTGTCCTGCTATTGCGAGCACATTCACGGAGTCTACACTGAGCACATTCGGCTCACTCAGTGTAGACTCCGCGAATGTGTTCAGTGTAGACTCCGCGAAGCGATCTCACAGTTGCAGATTAGTCGGTGTGTAGGGGCAGGGCTTGCCCTGCCCTTCTGAGGGCGCAGCAAGCGGCGCCCCTACGCCTGACCCTCTTTTTCGGCGTTCTGGAGAAGCTCCCCATACGCCAGAACCGGGATGGAGACTGCCCATGCCCTGGCCGGCTCATCGTCCTTGAACTGCTGAACGACGTAACCCTCGGCATCTTCTCTTGAGCGGAACAGTCGCCAGAGGTAATAGTACTTCGCCCCCGGCTTGCTCAAGTAGAAGAGCGCGTCCTTCGGATCGGTCGGTTCCTCAGGCGGCATCGTCTGGCCGTCGCCGATGAAGAACAGCACTGCGCCGATCCCATGCCCCGCCAAAACCCGCGCCTTCACGGAATCCTCGTTCGGGAGGCTCTCGGGGTCAGGTTGAAGATGGCGGGCGTAGTATACCTTCACCCGATCGGACGGGATCTGGCCAATGATCTTGAAGGGGACCTTCACCTCTTCCAACGCCGTTCTTGCCTCATCCGCCACCCAGAAGATGCCCTCCTCGAAGACATCGGACCAGATCTCGACATAGCGCCCCTTCAAGGCCTGACGAAGTTGCCGCCAGAGATCGCCAAGGCCCAATCCTTGACGCAGCGTGATCCTGGAGATCATGCCCATGGGGTGTCTCGGCTGGAGTGTCTCGGCGAGGTGCCGGCTCGCCGACCCAAATAAAGCCTTGCGGCGGGCGTGGGTTTACGCTTCTAAGATCTGATATCGGGTATTTCGGCGCTTCGGGACAAACCCTGCATCCTGGATATTCCGGCGGATCTCCGCCAGTGTCATGAGATGCCGCGTTGTCTCGGTAGTGACCACATTCTCCTCAAGGATGGTGCTCCCGAAGTCATTCACTCCGTACTGGAGGGATAGCTGCCCGATCTTCGGA
>CAZCMC010000024.1:0-13837 GCA_964499665.1 uncultured bacterium
GCTGTCGGCGCCGGACTGGCGATCGATGGAGGGGTCAGGTCGCGGGGGGCGATCTCCCGCTCTTCCCTGGGTTCAGACGACTGACCAGCCGCTGCCTGTTGTCTGGCGCGCTGCCGCACCGGCTGCGGAATGGGAGGAGATGGGCGTGGGGCCTCGGCCTCGACGAGCCTCACGACAAGCGGCTTCTCAGGAAGCGGCGTTCGGTGAAGCCCGACAGTCATCACGGCCCAGGCCAGAACCAAATGGAGACCGGCCGAACTGAGAAAAAAGCGACCAAATTCCGGCAGGTTTCCGGTGGATCCGTTCAGGTATCCGGTGGCAGGACGGACCAAACCTGGAGCCCGACCGACCTCGGCATTCTGTCCTTTTCGGGGAAGGATCACACTCAACTCCAACGGGATCAGATTGATGGTCGAGTCACGCAAGCGTGCTTGGCCAGAACTTTCATTATAGCGAACGGTCCGGCGTTGGGCGAGAATTTTTTTCCGGCTCTTCCGGAAATCGTGTGGGTTCTTGGAAGGAGGTCGATGGTTCCCAAGGGAGTCCCCTCCTTTGTAAGGACGGGGTGGGGCCTTCTCCCAGTCCCCCCTCCTTTGTAAGGAGGGGCCTGGGGAGGTAGAACTCTTGCCGGCTTACACGAACCAAGCCCCCCCACTAGGTCCAGCCTCTGGATGCCTCTACCCCACCTGGCCTCCCCTTACAAAGGGGAGGAATCTGAAGGGCGCCCACACAAAAGCCTGAAGAGCCTTTTTTCCTTCCTTCAAAAACGGTAACTGGCCCCGACCAGGACGTTGATCGGCAGGGCGGGGGTGAGGAACGGCTCGATGGGGTTCCCCGGGAGCTTCGCGTTTGGCGCAAATGTCCCAAACGTTTCATAGTCGTTGTTGAGCAGGTTGTTGATCTTCACGAATCCGGCGAAGCGCTGCCAGCGGACGTCGATGCCGGCGTTCACGACGACGTAGTCGCCAAGCTTCGGCTGGGTGTTTGCCTCGTCGCCGCGGAAGAACTGGTCGCCAACATAGGTCAGGTTCAGGGAGAGGGTGATCCACTCGTGGAGCCGGTAGCGGAGGCCGGCGTTGATCCGGTTGTTCGGGGTAAGCGGGAGTTGGTCGCCCTTTCGGACCTGCTGCGGCACTCCAGGGGTCCTGGGGGAGGCCAATTCGATGTCGCTTTCGAAGGTGGCGAGAGTGTAGGAGTAGTTCACATATCCCTCCAGACGTTCGTAGACCCCTCGGAGAGCGAGCTCGAGCCCCTGCCGTCTGGTATCGCCGATGTTCTGGAAGAAGATCGTGGTCGTTCCCGCCGGCGACACCGAGTAGATGTCGTCACTCACGTCGGTCCGGAAGATGGCGAAGCTTCCCTCTAACCAGGGGGCCGGACGGGCCCTGAAGCCCAGCTCGTAGTTTGTTGCGTTCACCGGGCGGAGATTGAAGAAGCTGGTATCCGGTGCAACTCCGGCCTGTATGCCGACGCACGGGGCTGTGGGGTCGGCACAGGTCAACTCCAAGAAGGCCGGGGCGCGAAACCCCTCCGAGTATGACAGGTAGATCCCGTAATTATCCGACAGGTTGTAGTTGAAGCCGACCCTCGGCGTGAAGCGATCGAATGTGGCGCGCCCCGTCGCCTTGCCCGGATCTCCAGGGCTCTTGTCGGTGATGTCGTGCCGGACATAATCATACCGGAGTGCCCCCGTGAGGATCAGGCTGTCTCCGGACAGTAACAGGCCACGGCCCAGCTCCGCTGTATTCTGGATGAAGAAACCGACCGTATCCTGGCTGTCGGTCACCTCCGACTCGAGTTCGGACAGGCTCGAACCATTCGACTCTGTAAAGACTCGGATGTCCACCTCGTACCGGGCGTATTCAGCACCGAGGGTCAGCAGATTCTTTCGTCCCCAAAATCGGCCTTCGTGCGCGACCTGGAACGTGCCGCCGCCCGACAGCGTGTCATTGAAGAGACGGGTATTCTCGCTGATCAGGCTCACGTTGAACTGCTCGGCGTCGAGGCTTCGAACGAACCCGTTTAGAGCCATGGAGAAGCCGCCTCCCAGCGCCTGGTGAGCGTTGAGGGTCGCCTGATTGAGGTTGGGCTTGAAGAAATCACCGGCAGTAAAGTTTTGCTCCCGATCGACTTGCAGCACGCTCTGCGGCAGCGAACCGGCCTGCTTGATGTTGTTATTCTGATACTGGTAGGAAAGGGCGATGTCGGTGCCGCCCTTCCGGTATCCCAGTTTCCCGAAGACGCCCGAGACGCGGCTGTCGGTGTCATCGCGAAAGCCATCCTCCATAAAGTACGTGCCAGAGAAATAGTAATCAATCAAGCCCTCGGTCCCGCCGACGTGGAGCCGATATTTCTGGCGCCCGAAGCTGCCGCCCGAGATCTCCGGGACGATCTCCCTTTCCGTGCCGCCACGCCGCGTGATGATATTGAGCGAGCCTGCTAGCGTGTTCCTCCCGAACACCGCGATCGGCCCCCGGATCAACTCGATCCGCTCGACATCGTCGAGCGGGAGGAGGTCGAAGTTGATCTCCTCGACATCCGGCTCGTTCACCCGGACCCCATCGACGAAGACGCTGATTCCCTGAGGGATCCCGGTCACCGAGGTGCCGGTGAAACCTCGAAAGGAGAGGTCGGGCTGGAAGGAGTTGCCCTGCTCGTCGTTGAGGTGGACGCCGGGAAGCCGCTGCATGTACTCCTGGAGGTTCAGCGAGCCGGACCGCCTGATCTCCTCTCCGGTGATGACCTGAACGCTGGCCGGGAACTCGGCTGGAGAAAGTGAGATCTCCGGGAGGCGGGCGGGGGCTGTCACGAGAATCTCCGGGAGGCGGACGATCTCTGGCTGTGCTCCAGGTTCTTGAGCAAACGCCTGCGAGGCACAATACAGTACCAGTCCCCAGAACACACAGGCCGCCCGAATCCGTTCCCATTGCATAGGGTGAGGGATTGCTTCGCTCCTTTCATTCGCTCGCAATGACGATGGAATGGTGGTAACGTGCAACGTGTATGCCGAGGTGAGCCAGACTGGAGAGGCGGGAAACCCCTTGAATTATTTGACTGGGTTCCAGAAGGCGGACAGGTCTTGAACGCTTAGAGCTAGTTGAAATCAACCGACGGTTGAATTCAACCATCCGGCCGGGGCTCAGGCAGTTCGACTCAGATCACCACAGGACGGCGGACAAGGCGATGCTTCTGGATGCGATAGCGAAGCGCCTCCCTGCCGATCCCCAACTTTCTGGCAGCCTCGGTGACGTTCCATTCAGTCAGCGCCAGTGCACGCTCGATCAATTGTCGCTCGACCTCTTCAAGATCGACGCCCCGCTCGGGAAATTCCACGTCCAAGCGCCCGTCGTCGCCGACCCGAATCGGCACCAAAGAGATCTCGAGACCAAGGGCCGACGGCCCGATCTCTTTCTCATCGGAGACCAAGAGGGCCCGCTCCACCACATGGGCCAGCTCTCGAACGTTCCCGGGCCAGCGGTACGTTCTGAGGGCATCGAGACCTGTCTCCGTGAACTGTCTCTCCGGGAGCGAATACTTATGGGTCAGTTTCTTCAGAACATGCTTCGCCAAGAGCACCACATCCTCGCCGCGCTCCCTCAGAGGCGGCAGCTCGATGGTGAGCACCTTCAGACGATAGTAAAGGTCTCGACGGAACAGGCCGGCTCTGACGGCCGCCTCGAGGTCGCGATTCGTTGCCGCGATGATGCGGGCATGGATCTTTCGCTCCCGGAGGCTGCCCAGCCGCCGGATCTGCTTCCGCTCGATCGCCTTCAAGAGCTTCGCCTGAAGGTCCAGGCCGAGCTCCCCTATCTCATCGAGAAACAGTGTCCCGCCATCGGCGGCCTCGATCAGGCCTGGCTTCGCCGCCGACGCTCCCGTGAATGCCCCTTTCTCATACCCGAATAGCTCAGCCTCCGCCAGATCTTTCGGGATCGATGTGCACTCAACCTCGACGAACGGCTGCCCGGCGAGGCTGCCCCTGTGATGGATCGCCCTGGCCACAAGATCCTTGCCCGTCCCCGTCTCTCCCAGCAACAACACTGTCGGAAGATCGCCAGCCGGTCCAGGTTCGAACTGGGCAATCCGCCCGATCAGCTCGATGATCTGCCCTATCTGAGGAGATGCGCCGATGATATCGCGGTGGGCAGACTGCTGGACTTCCTTCCGCTGAAAATACGAGAGCCGTTCGCGCAGACGACGGGTCTCCAGCGCCTTCTCGATGGTAAATCTCAGCTCGTCGTGATCGATCGGCTTCTGGATGTAATCGTACGCCCCATCCTTCATGGCCGCGACCGCGCTTTCCACACTGCTATAAGCGGTCATGATAATGACGATGGCGTTCGGGTCGAGGCCGGCGATCCGCTTGATCGCCTCGAGCCCGCTCATTCCGGCCAGCTTGATATCCAGCAGGATGAGATCCGGCCGCTCGGTCTCGACTGAAGAGAGCCCTTCCTCTGCGCTCGCGAGGCTCCAACACTCGTGTCCGCTCCGGTTCAGGAAGTGGGCTGCCGACCGCGCAAATACCGCCTCATCATCGATGATCAGTATCTTAGCCATCGCGACCTGCTCCCGTGGGATGAGACAGCGGAAGAAGGATTTGAACTGTGGTCCCCCCCTCCGGTCGGTTCGAGACGATAAGGCTCCCGCTGTGAGAACTGACGATCTTTTGCGCCATCGTGAGACCAAGGCCCACCCCGTCACTCTTTGTCGTAAAATAGGGAGTGAACACCTTCTGGAGCAGATCGGGCGGGATTCCGCCGCCATCGTCATCGAGTTCGATGGAGATGGCCCATGGCCTCTCACCTTCCTGAATCAGCCTCGAAGTGATCGAGATCGTTTTCCCTGGCGGGGTGGCGTCACACGCATTCGTCAGGAGAGACACCAGCGCCTGTTCCAGATACCCATCATCGAGCGGCGCCAACGGGAGTGTCGTGTCAAGGTTCATCTCGACGTCAATCTGTTTTGCCTCGATTATCGGACGAACGGCATGAAGCGCATCTGTGATGACCCGGTTCAGATCACTGGGAGCCAGGGTCGGTGTGATCGGTTTGAAAGCGAACAGAAAGTTATGGACCCACTGCTTCAAATGATCGACCGTGTCAACGATCTCCTTCAGAGTCGCTCGACTCTCCTCTGACACCTCCGCGTCTTCCAACGCCGCCTGGGCAGAGGACCGGATGCTGGCCAATGGGTTGCGGATATTGTGCGCGACGTACGAGGAGAGCTCCCCTACCGCCGCCAACCGTTCGGCTTGAAGCACTCGCTCCTGGATCCGCTTGAGGGCCTCGGCCATGCTGTTGATAGAGGCAGCGAGGTCGCCCAATTCATCCTCCGACCTGACCTCTATGTGATGGTTCAGGTCCCCCGTGCTGATGATGGCGGTGGAGCGACCGATGGTCTGAAGCGGCTTGACAAGCCAGCGTTGGATTCCGAAGAGCAAGCCTCCTCCCCATATAAGGCCAAGCAGCATGACGATCCCGGCCAGCAACTCTCCCCTCATGCCGATCGCAAGGGTCAAGCGCCTCGATCGCTCCGACGCCGCGTCATAGTAGGCGCGGAGCCGATTGATCTGCTCGTCCTGTTCCTTGAACGCAATCTGCTCCAACTCGGTCTCAAGCTTTCGGACGGCAAGGTCACGGGCCCCCTTTGCCAGGAGCGCGAAGGTCTCTCTCACGAGGAGGGAGACCCGCCGATGCGCCACCTCGAGGCTGTTGATCAGATCCATCTCCTCCTTGGTCTTGGCGTGACCCCTGAGATCTGCGAACTCCTCCTCCAGCCGTATTCCCAGGGTCTCGAACTCCTGTTTGGCCAGCCTGTCCCCACCCACAAGGCGATCAAGGATCTCTTTTATGTGCCGGTACATATCTCCCCTCAGCCTCTCGGCCCTCAGGCTCTGAGCGTGGGAATACGCGAAGTCATCCGTTGCCGCTTGCCAGGTTCGCACCGCCCAGATCATGGCAATGCCGATGCAGACCGCAAGGGTGAAGATGACCAGATAGCCGAGATGGAGCTTCGTTCGGATCAGCATGAGACCAGCCGACTCCTCATCGTGTCCCCCTCTACACACCTATCATACTTGGTTGAAGCCGGCAAACTCTGAAAGAGGGACGATCGGGGATGAGCGCCTGGTCCGATGTCTGTGTCAGGAGGGCATGGTGAAATAGCCCATATTCTCCGTCCTTGGCAGCTGTTCACTGACGAGTCATTCTGTCAAGAGCATGGCGTAGGTCGGCTCGTCAAATCCTCGAACAACGATATCATCTATCAGGAGGACAGGGATCTTCAGCTGGCCATCTTCATGGACAAAAGCACGCCTCAGGTCGGTCTCCGGAATCTCTGCTGGATCCCGATCCCACTTCACGATTTCACCGCCTATCTTGACATACAGCGTCCGGAAACGCCTGGCGATCTCGATCGCCTCGGTGCCGCCGATCGGATGGCGCTCGACGTTATGATCGGTGTAGGTAATCCCGTACCGCGAGAGAAACTCCCTCGCGCTATCGCAGGCAGGTCACCCCGCGCGATTGTACAATATGACGTTCGCCATGACTCCTCACCGGCCGCGATTACACGGGCGCCGGCGATGGCCCTGAAGCCGCGCAGGCTTTCTCACAATGAGAGAAGCCATCGGGTAACACGGCCGCGCTACGTTTGACCGCTCAAATCCCTGCACTGCTCTTCGATCGACCTCTTGCGGTACAGCCAGGTCCACTCGGCCTTCTCAACAAGGATCGCGTTGGGAATCGGCTCCCCGAAGCTTTGAGCCATCGAAAAGGTGTACGCCCCGGCATTGAACACAGCCAGGCGATCGCCGAGCTCTATCGGTCCGCTCACGAACGAGAGTGGAATGGGCTCCGACGGCATGCAGAGGAAATCGCCGACATGGTACAGCGTCCGCCCCGGTCGAACCTCGCAGGGAATGACCGCATACTCGGCATTCTTGCGTGGGGGAAGGATGTTCCGGCCCGCATCGACCAACACCCAGCGTCTGCGGCCATTCCGCTTGCAGGACAGAACGGTAGTCAGGCAGACAGCGGCGTCGTTGACAAGGTACCGCCCAGGTTCCATGACGATCTCTCGGTCCCCTGAGAGGCCGGCGAGCGGCTCGGTCATTTTGGCAATGAAGCTCCGCAGTGGGCCACCATTGGCTTCCATGATCGAGCGGCTGCCGAACCCTCCCCCGAAATCGAGGACCGGGATTCGGATGCCCAGCTTCCGCTCGACCTGTCGGACGAATTTCACCACCGATGCAACATGGGCTCGATGAGCCTCAGGGGAGTACTGCCTGGTGTAGCTGTGGCAGTGCACGGCACGGAGCGATAGGGCGCGAGAGCGAACGATCCGCCTGACCGCCTCGGCCGCCTCTCCAGTGGGTATGTCAAAACCGAACTTCGATCCTGGCGGAGCAAACGGGCCTCGCAGGTGCCGTGACGGGAGTGGGTTGATCCTGAGGCCCACCTGGATCGCCTTCCCCAGCCTCTGGCCAAGGGCATCCAGGAAGGCGATCTCTGGCAGCGACTCGACATTCATGAGGGCCACGCCATCGGTCACCACGCGCTCCAGAAACTCCGGCCGCTTTGCCGGGCCGTTCACGATGACCTGATCCGGAGCAAATCCGATCCTCCGGGCCAGGAGATACTCGAATTCGGACATGACCTCCACATTCAATCCGGCCTCTCTCACGAGCCCGACAACCCCGACCAGATAGCAGGCCTTCAGGGCGTAGTGGATGCGAATCGGAAAGGCGCAGGCCCTGGTCGCCTCGATGGCCTGTTCGATATTATCGCGCAGACGGGCTGAGGAGTAGACCAGGATCGGCGTGCCCAACCGCTCCACGAGCTCCCGGGAGGGAAGTCCCTCGATCCACAATTGCCCGCCCTCGGTCCGGAGCGGGCCATTCCGGCTCAGGAGCCGGCGCGTGGCCGAAGACGCCAAGCGATGTCCATCCCGCATCATCACCCGTCCTCCCTGGGTGGATCCTTCTCCCGCGCAGCTCGATACATGGCAGCGGCGGCCTCGATCAGTCCGTCGTAGCACTCCCCGCGACTGGATCCCCGAGAGAAGACGGTGCAGATCGGCCTGCCGACCCCGATCCGCTCTCCTTCACACGGCAGGTCTCTTGCGCCGTGATCGAACCACCACTGAGGATGATGGAAGACCACACTGTCGGTGGCGAACAGGATCGCTTTGCCGAAGAAGCCTGCGCTGGACTGCGCCCCGAGGTCGAACGCGGGAAGCCTCCCCTGGCAGGCTGCCAGATGCGCGTCGAAGATATTGATGCCATAGGCCCGCTCGACAAGCTCCATCGAGGCTGTGTAGCGCGGATTGATTTCAAGCGGATAGGCGGTGCCGCTTGTCAGGATGAAATCCATCCCGTTCACGCCAACGAGGTGGAACTCTCGCACAATCGCGCCAACGATCTGCTTCACCCGATCGATGAGGTCGCCCCATGCCACCTGTCCCGCCCCCACCGGGCCAAGGATGCTGCCGCAATAGCGAAAGCCGCCAGCCCCAAACTCTTTCTGGCCGATCAACTGTTCTGAGACGCCTAACAGACGAGCATCCCGACCATCCGCAACGAACACCGCGCCACATGGCATCCCGTTCAGGTGCTCCTGAAGATAGGAGTCTCGCTCGAGGCGATCGCCTGGAGCATGAACAGCGATCCCGTGGCCGCCCCCGCTCCTCAGAGGCTTGCGGAGCCATGTGGTGTCGGGCTCGAGCTCAAGCACCTTCGAGGAGAAGGCGATTTCCGGCGCCGGAATGCCTGATCGCGCAAGGAAATTGAAGAAGCGCGCCGGATTCCTCACCGATGACAGCACCGAGGCGCTATTTCCCAAGACCGGCTTCCCACGGCGCAACGCCTCCACCGCCGACGGATGATTTTCGAGGTTCGCGGTATAGGCGACGGTATCGAACGTCAGATCGTGACAGGCCGTCATCAGGTGCCGGACGTCGTATGAGAGGCCGAGGTCTCTCTTGATCGAGCGATGTTCACAGAGAAGTCGCAGGTCGAAATCTCCAAAGTGATCGACCGCAACAATCCGATGCCCCAGCCCACTGCGAACGGCTGACTCGACGAGGCCGCGCACACTGACGCCCGCGATCAGAATGTCCACCCCAGGTCTCCGTGCGTCGGATCCCGAACCCGGCGCTTATATCCCTCTAACTCCTTCGACCTGACGCAGCAGGCGTCCTGTCGTTATTTCGGCTATCCGGATTGATCTATTGAAATTGGTTGTAGGGAGCACTCGTGAAATCGCCGCGAAATTGTAGAATTCTCCGCTCCGATCTCCTCGGTTCTCAGGAGCAACGCGCCCATGAGATCTCGTCCCCATCTGTAACTCGGTATTACGTGCCTCCATGGAGCCGAAGCCGGAAATGGTTTCGAGCGAGCGCACATTACGGGGGTGTAATCTGCACCAGAGGTGAGAATAGCCAGGTAGGCCCGCGCAGGCCTCGCTACCCGGCAGACTCACCTCCTCCGTCCAGCGCATGACCCACTACATCGCCAGACGCCTGGAAGAACTCCGCGATGCGCCAGACCCACCACGTGTAATCCGTGAAAGCAGCAATGGGCCTTCTTGAACACAGCCTCGTCTATCGAGGCACCGTGGGTACCCACCGACAGCAGAACCGGCCGCCTCTCAGCGGAACGCGACCCCCCCGCCCCATCATCCTGCGCAGAGGTGCACGCCCGTAAGCTGTGATTCCCCTCATTCAATCGAGAGCGGGAACAAGACGTTGTAGATCGGGCTCAGCAGGGTGTTAGTCTGAATCACAAATCCGGTAACAGGAACCGACGCGGCCGGGGAAGTCTTGGTGACCTCGAGGACACCACTGGGGCTGGCGATATCGCCGCTCGTCACCGTGAACACATTGACGAGCTTGCCGCTTGTGGACCGGCTGAAGGGCGTCAGAGCCGATCCGGCCTCCGTGAAGGGCAGGAAGGTGAGGCTCGACGGGACCAGGCAGCTCGGACAGCCCCCGCTCGCAGGCCCGGTGGGGAACGTCAGCACCACCTGGGTGACGGCCCCAAAAGCCGGATCGACGAAATAGCGGGAGGCGACCGTTGTTGCGCCGAGCGCCCCTTGCGCGATCAACGCCAACGCCACATCGGTATTCCCCACCACGGTACCATCGGCGATCTTGATCAGGGCAAAATCCTTGAGCGCCACAGCATTGACCCCATACGCGAGGATGGGACTCTGGAGGGGGTTGACATAGTAGGCTCGCCCCGTCACCGCCGAGTTCGGCACATCTGTTCCCAGGCTTGGATCGGTGCAGACCGCTGTGTTGATATCGCTCCGCAGCCCGATGACCTCGAGGTACCCCGTCAGAGGGGCCCCGGCCACGGTGGTGTTGAGGGGGGTGGACGACCCGTTGACGAGGAGCGTACTCTCACTGACGACCCTGGTCAGTGGCCCATCCCGGAAGATCGCCGCGGTCCAGCTCGCGCCAGGGGTGAGACAGAGCGTGAATTGCAGCACGGTATTCCCCGCGTCATCCCGGAAGCGGACCAAGTGCAGGGTCGTCAGGCTCGTGAAGCTCTCGATCGCAATCAAGGTATCGAGGTTGTTCACACTCCACAGGGGGAAGATCAAGGCATCGCCGACCTGCGCGGGACTGACCGAGACCGCCTCTGATTGCCCACGACCTCCCATCGCGGCCAGCCCGACGACCAAGATGATTCCTACGGTCCTTCGCATCACCCAATCACTCAATCGACAGCGGGAAGAGCACGTTGAAGATCGGACTCGAGAGGGTGTTGGTCTGGACGACGAATCCGGTCAGGGGCATGGACACGGAGGGTGAGGCGACGGTCCCAAAGAACCCACTCGGGCTCGCGATGTCGCTGCTCGTCAGGATGAAGACGGTCACGAGCTTCCCGCCGGTCGAGCGACTGAAGCTGGTCAAGAAGACCCCGGGTTCGGTCGCTGGCGCAAAGATGAGACTGGCTGGGACCTGGCAGGCCGGGCAGGTCAGGCTGCTGGGGCCGGTGGGGAACGTCGCGACCACCTGGGTGACCGCCCCGAAGGCCGGGTCGACGAAGTAGCGAGAGCCGAACGAGACCGACCCGAGCGCCCCTTGCGCGAGCAGCGCGAGGGCCACCCCCTCGTTCCCCAGCACGGTCCCGTCGGTGATCTTGTCGCTGGCGAAATCCCGCAGCGCCAGGGCATTGGCCCCATAGGCCAGGATGGGGTTTTGCAGTGGGTTGACGTAGTAGGCCCGGCCCATGAGTGCGCTGTTGGGCACGTCCTCTCCGATGGCGGGATTGCCACAGACGCCTGGATCTAAGGAAGACCGTAGCCCAATCACCTCGATGTACCCACGGGTGGGATTGCCGGCCAACGTAGCATTGAGCGGCGTGGAGGAACCGTTGACGAGGAGCGTGCTCTCGCTGACGACCCTGGTCAGTGGCCCATCCCGGAAGATCGCCGCGGACCAGGTCGAATGAGGAAGAAGACATAGGGTGAAGTCGAGGGCGTTGTTGCCAACGTCATCGCGGAACCGGACGTTGTGCACCTGGGTCCCGGCGGTCAAGCTTTCGATAGCCATGAGGGTATCGAGGTTGTTTACGTCCCAGAGCGGGAAAATCAAGGCGTCGCCCGCGTGCCCGGGACTGACCGACACCGCAAGCTCATATGCTCCGATATCGCAGGCCGCCCCCTGCGGCCGGGCCACGCCGCGCTGGTCGGTGGTCGGGGGCGGGCAGCCGCCGGTGACGGCATCGATCGCGGGACTCCCTGGAAGGAGCGCGTGGGTCTGAGTCGGGCCGCCGTTGTTCTGAAGGGGGCCGAGGAGGGGGTTGCTCACATTCGGCTTGTCGCTCGGTTGCGTGAGCTGACAGGTGTTGTCGCTGGCGAGGTTGAAGCCGTTCGAGGTGAGGGTGCCGGAGTTGGCGCAGTCGGCCCCCGCGAGCTGCTTCGCGACGATCGTGTTCAAGAGCGTCGTGGTGCCGGTGGCGTTGTCAAGGCCGCCGCCCGCGGCGGTGCAGCCGGCGCCACTGCAGGTGGCCGAGTTTGCAGTCACGGTAGCGTTCCTGCCGGTCAAGGTGCCGCTAAAGTGGTTGACGAGGCCGCCGCCGGCGGCGCCGCAGCCGCTGGTGGTGCAGCTCGCCGTGTTCCCGCTCACGGTGCTGTTCATGACGGTCAGGGTGCCGTCGGAGTTCTCGAGGCCGCCGCCAAGGGCGGCGCAGCCAGTACCGCTGCAGCTCGCCGTGTTCCCGCTCACGGTGCTGGCCGTGACGGTCAGGGTGCCGTCGCTCCCTACGTTCGTGAGGCCGCCGCCAACGGAGAAGCAGCCGCCGCTCCCGGTGCAGCTCGCCGTGTTCCCGCTCACGGTGCTGGCCGTGACGGTCAGGGTGCCGTAGTTGAAGAGGCCGGCGCCCTCGGCAAAGGAGAAGTCGCTCACGCTGGCGGTGCAGCTCGCCGTGTTCCCGCTCACCGTGACATTGGTGAGGGTGGCGGTGCCACCATTGCCGAGGCCGCCACCGGCGGCGCAGTTTTCGGTCCCGCTGGCGGTGCTGCTCGCCGTGTTCCCGCTCACGGTGCTGGCCGTGACGGTCAGGGTGCCGTTGAACTGGTTGCCGAGGCCGCCACCACCGGCGCTGCAGCCGCTGCCGGTGCAGCTCGCCGTGTTCCCGCTCACCGTGCTGGCCGTGACGGTCAGGGTGCCGCTGTTCTCGAGGCCGCCGCCATCGGCAAAGCACTCGCCGATCCCGCTGGTGGTGCAGCTCGCCGTGTTCCCGCTCATCGTGCTGTTCATGACAGTCAGGGTGCCGCTAACGTTGTCAAGACCTCCGCCACTGGCGCCGCACTGACCGCTCCCGCTGTTGCAGCTCGCCGTGTTCCCGCTCACTGTGCTGTTCGTGAGGGTCAGGGTGCCGCTGTTCTCGAGGCCGCCGCCATCGGCACGGCAGAAGCCAGCTGCGCTGTTGGTGCAGCTCGCCGCGCCCCCCGTGATCGTCACCCCCGAGATCGTCACCGTCACCCCTGAGTTGACCGTGATGACCCTGGTATTTGCGCCCGTGGCGTCGATGATTGTGCTCCCGGCCCCGGCGCCGGTGAGCGTCAGGTTCTTGCTGATCGAGAGAGGGAAGGTCTCCCCGAGTGCGAGGTTGTAGGTCCCGGCCGCAACCGAGATCGTGTCGCCGGTGACCGCCTGGGTGAGGGCGCGGGTGATCGTCTTGCAGGGGCTTCCCGAGGCGAGGCAGGTGTTGCTGCTATCGTTCCCTGTGGTGGCGACGAAGCGGGTCGCGGCGCCCGCGGGGCGGGCGAGCCCCACGCTGAGCGCGAGGACCGCGGCCCCGGCAGCCAGGAGGCCCCGCCACGGTACCCCCCTGAGCTCTTCGATACGCGTCATACCCTCTTCCTCTCCGTCACGGTCGCCTCGCGCCCACATTGGGGGCGTCTTACCACCCCGCTCCAATCCGTGTCAAGGGAATTGTGACAATTGTAACAATTAGATGTCCTACAACACTAGGCGCCGTTTCGAGGAGGATAGCAGTGTAAATTACATCATTAATCTGCACCAGCATCGGAACGCCTGGCCGAGTTCAATCGGAAGAGGTGGCTGTTTTGCGATCGGGATGGGTGGCGGATGTGATCGGAATACGCGCCTTCTAATTGCTTATGGCACATCTAACTCGCAGGCGCTGGAGCGACGTAATTTGGGCGGACCGGTCGTTCGGTTGATTCCACAGATCAATCCGAAATGCGCATGGAGTGGACACCAGGTGTTTTCAACAAGTCAATCCGGAAAGCCTTTATTTCTTCAACTCCTCCACCAACTTCGTAAGCGTCTGCTTGGCGTCACCGAAGACCATCATCGTGTT
>CAZCMC010000025.1:0-13733 GCA_964499665.1 uncultured bacterium
GCTACGGAGTAGGAACGAAGGACCCCAGCGCCCCCTATAGGAGTGAAGGCAGGCTTACCACACAGATTTCGGAGCGTGTGAAGGCTATTTGTGAAGGCTATAATGACGAGCTGTTAGTAGCCACGATGTCCGCCGCGGCGGCCGCCGAATCCACCTCCGCCCCCGCCTCCGCCCCCGCGACGAGGGGCCTGTTCTTTGGCCTCGTTGACCGTCAGGGCGCGGCCACCAATCTCTCGACCATTCAAGGCCGTGATGGCGGCCTTGGCATCGTCCTGACTTCCCATTTCCACGAAGGCAAAGCCCCTTGGTCGTCCGGTTTCACGATCGGTGATGATCTTCACATCGGAGACCTCTCGACCCCCCTCTTCGAAGAGCGCGCGGAGCTGCGCTGCATCTGTGTCAAACGAGAGGTTCCCCACGTATACCCGTGTTCCCATGATCTCGAAGCTCCTTTCGTCCCCTTCCGGCGGATGCCTGACGAGGTGTTACATCAACGCCGGGCGCCACGTCCCCGTCTCCAATGGCTGCCCGCGGTCGCCCGACACACTGCGGGGGACTCAGAACTCCCGCTGATCGCGGCGGGACGCGCGAGCGGCCTGGCGGCGCAGTCTCCGTGCGGCCTCGCGGACCTTTCGGCGACGCTTCTCCCCCGGCTTCTCGTAGTGTGCCCTTCGCTTCAACTCCTTCAAGATGCCATCGCGTAGGACCAGTTTCTTGAAGAGGCGGATGGCGGATTCGACTCCGCGGTCGTCCACCTTCACCTCGAGGGGGCGGTGCCGACTCCCGTTATCGGACCTTGAGCTCCACCTGCCCTCTTCTCTCCCAGTGTCAGAAACCATGATCCCCTTCACTCAAGGTGTCATCTTTACCGAGCACGATCCAGGGCCCTACAAACGAAAAAAGCCACGGGACCGTGGTCCTCGCGGCGTTTTCAGGAAACGTGGACGAAGCCGTCAGAACCGAAAAACGACCCAGTATAACCGCGCCTGTGCATGTTGTCAAGGATATATTCAGGCGATGTTTCTCGAGTCCTCAACCAGTCCTTGCGCCCTTTCCGATCCTAATGTATAAGAGGGGTGGAAGCGGGGGCGCAGGATTGCCGGTCTCGGCGGCAGCCCACCAGAAAGTAGGAGGATACTATGGCGAGTACAGTGAATCGACAATCGGTGAATTTCGCCTTCTACAAGGTTGAACCGGCCTGGCGGCGCCTTCCGAAGGAAGAGCGAGAAGCAAGTAAGAAGGAGTTCGGTGCCGCGGTGGAGGAGTGGCGCCAGCGGATGCTGCTCATCCCCTACTCCACGGTCGGGCTGCGCCCCGAGACCGATTTCATGCTCTGGCGGATCGCTGAGTCCCTGGATCTCCTCCAGGAGATGAGCCGACAGCTTAATAAGACGGCGCTCGGCGCCTATCTGACAACGCCGTACTCCTTTGTGGCCATGACCAAGCGCTCCATCTATGTGGACAAGCATGTCCACCCGGGCCAGGAGGGCCGGCGGGCAGCGGTTGTTCCTGGTGAGTACCGCTACCTCTTTGTCTATCCGTTCGTGAAGACCCGGGACTGGTTCCTGCTGCCGATCGAGCAGCGACAGGAGATGATGGACGTTCACATCAAGGTCGGCCATCAGTTTCCGTCGGTCAAGCTCAATACCACCTACTCCTTCGGCCTCGACGACCAGGAGTTCGTGGTGGCGTTTGAGAGCGACAAGCCGGGCGACTTTGTGGATCTCGTCATGGCGCTTCGGGAGACCGAGGGAAGCCGCTTCACCCTTCGCGACACACCGATCATCACCTGCATTCGAAAACCGATTCACGAGACCCTGGACGACCTGGGCTAGAGAGCGAGCGGTGATGGAGTCGCGGCTCGTCCGGATCGGACACAGTCCGGACCCGGACGATGCGTTCATGTTCTACGCCCTCGCCAAGGAGCGATTGGACACCGGCAGGCTTCGGTTTCAACATCTCCTTGAAGGGATCGAGACCCTGAACGGCTGGGCGTTGGAAGGCAGGCTGGAGGTGACGGCCATTTCGGCCCACGCCTATGCGTACGTGTCGGACCGCTACCTGCTCCTGCCCCACGGCGCCAGTGTCGGTCGGAACTATGGTCCGATCCTCGTGGCGAAGCACGGGTTCGACCCCTCCGAGCTTCGCCGTAAGCGAATTGCCGTCCCCGGGAAGCTGACCACTGCATTCCTCGCGTTGCGCCTCTGCCTGGGCGAGTTCGACGCTCTGGAGGTCCCCTTTGACCGGATCTTCGACTCGATCGAGCAGGGAAAGGCCGAGGCGGGCCTGGTCATCCATGAGGGGCAGTTGACGTACAGCGGCCGCGGTTTTGCGAGACTGCTGGATCTCGGAACCTGGTGGCAGGAGACAACCGGACTACCGCTGCCGCTCGGGGCCAACGCCATTCGGAAGGATATGGGCGAGCCAATCTGTTTGGAGGTCTCTCGACTGCTTCGGGCCAGCATCGACTATGGTCTGGCCCACCGCGAGGAGGCCCTACGGTACGCCACGGAGTTCGGGCGCGGGATGGACACCTCGCTTGCCGACCGGTTCGTCGGTATGTACGTCAACGACGACACCCGCGCATGGAACCCGGAGAGCCGACTGGGGCTCGAGCGGCTCCTGGACATGGCGTGGGAGCGAGGGCTGATCCCGAAACGGGTCCGCCCGGAGTTTCTTTCCGGCTAAACGTCCCGCCTGCCGCATTTCAAAATTTCCTCGACTCAACCCGATAGATCACGCGCCCGAGAGTTCCGCGCGCCGTCCCGGTGACCTGTCGGACAGAAGGTTTTCTCCCTTCCACACCCCCCTCTCCATTCTTCACCTGACGTGCCTCTTTTTTCTTGACAATGCTTTATCGTGTGTTATTGTCTGCCACTTTGAATTAACCTCTGTAAATGTAGAGAAGGACAGTGTTTTATACTGTTTAATAGCATTCAACTCTAGATCTATATTATTCAATATATTTAAGTAATAAAACATGATGGTTACCTTTAAAAGACATTAAACATTAGCAAACTCTGGCAAACTCTGTTCCTTGTTGAAACACAGCGTTGCCAGCCATCCCCGGCGCTCCATGCCGGACGCCGGGCCACCTGGAAGGAGGAGAGGACCATGATCGGCGCGAATGGAAACGGCACGAATCGGGATCGAGTTACGGAAGTGCACGAGTACATTGAGAAACAGCGACAGCGGCGACAAAGCAACAAAGTCCTCCACGCCCACCCCTCCCCACTCTTTTGGTCCGAGCGCGATGTCCCCGTGAAGGAGGTGATGATCCGGCGGAAATTGGCGAGCCCTGCCGTCTCAAAGCGGATCAACCTGTATGTAGCCACCCCCTACTGTCTCCCCACCAACCCCGACCGGTGCGGCTTCTGCCTGTTTCCAAGTGAGGTCTTCATGGGGCGGCACCAGTTGGAGAAATATCTCACGTATCTCGAGTGGGAAGGGCGGCGGTATCAGGAGTTCTTCGAGGGCGATGAGCTGGCGAGCATCTATTTCGGTGGGGGCACCTCGAACCTTTACATGGCGGACGAGTATCACCGTCTCCTGGAGCTCGTCAGGGGGGTCTTTCCGACCATCCCGCCAGACATCGAGGTCACCCTGGAAGGGATTCCCCAGCTCTTCACCCGAGAAAAGCTGGTCGCGATGAAAGCGGCCGGTTTCAACCGGATCAGTATGGGGGTGCAGCAACTCGACGATGAGATGATCAAGTTGAGCGGCCGAAAGCAGAAGGCCAAGCATGTCTTCCAGACGCTCGAGTGGTGCCATGAGCTGGGGCTTCGAAGCAGCGTCGATCTGATCTTCGGTTGGCCACGGCAAACGATCGAGCAGATGTTGAAGGACCTAAATGCGATCGTTCGCACGGGCGTCCGTCACATCACCCACTACGAGCTGAACGTGGCCGGACGGACCGATTTCGCGCGCAATCACCGAGATGAGCTCCCGTCAATCGACCAGAACCTCGAGATGTACCGGGTCTCCAAACAGTTCCTGGAGAGCCATGGGTATCGACAGGCGACGGCGTACGACTGGGAGAAGCCGGCTGACGATCTGCCGAGTGAGTATCAGTACGAGGACCAGATGCGGAAGTTTTTCACTCACGACGAGGCGCAACGGATCGTCGGATACGACATGTGGGGCTGGGGGTTTGCCGGTGTCTCTTATTTCTTCGGGACTCCGGACTCTCCCGGTTGGGTGTATATGAACTCCACGAGGGTCAACGACTACTTCGGGGCCCTTGATGAGAGCCGTTTCCCGGTCGAACGCGGCTTTCACTACGAGCAGAAAGATTTGCGCTTGACCTGGATGTTTCAGACCCTGCAGGCGATGGAGGCCGACGCCGGGGCGTACAGGTCGATCTTCGGGGTGGATCTGCTCGATGAATACGAGCCGATCTGGCAGGCGCTGTCCGAGAGAGGGTGGGCGGAGATCACCTCCCAGAAGGTGACGCTCGTTGGGGATGGCGTGTTCTACACGCCGTTAATCCAGGGCCTCCTCGCACACGACAGGATGGAGGAAATCCGAAAGTCCAGGTCCACGGGATCGGCCCTCTTGGAGGCGGAGCCAAAGCCCCAGCAGGCACCCGGCACAACGGCGCCTTTGGAGATCGTGCAGGTTGCGAGCGAGGATCTGGCGGCGAGGTCAGTAGATTCGGTGGCCACACAGGCCCTTGCGTCTCCACTGGTCGATACGAAAGGCGAGACGCGCCTGGAAGAGGAGACGTTCCTGGAGAACACGCAGGATGGGGTGGAGCTTGCCCTCCATAGAGTACAGGGCGAGATCCGTCACGACCCGCCCGTCCTTCTCACCCACGGAACCTTCTCGAACGCACAGGTCTGCAGGTTGCTGGCCCGCTACCTGGCGCGAGAAGGTTTCGATTGCTGGATTCTAGACTTGCGAGGCCATGGCCAGAGCAAGTCGGGACCGGTTCATCCCGACTTCGAACACTTCAGCTTCTTCGACGTCCCGACGGCCTTGGACGCGGTTCGGCGAAGGACTCGACGAGAAAACGTCTTCTGGGTCGGACATAGCGGCGGCGGGCTCGCGCTCCTGATGCATCTCGCGCGGTACCCCGAAGCCTCTGGACAGATCAGGGGAATCGTGACCCTGGCAAGTCAAGCGACCGACGCGGGCGCCACCTGGAGCGGAAGGACAAAGATCATCCTGGGTGCACTGGCAACGAACGCCTTGGGCCGGGCCCCTGGGAAGATGCTGGGGCTCGGGCCTCAGGACGAATTCCGTGGCGTGATGAACCAATGGTTTCGATGGAACTGGAGCGGCCAGTGGATCGGTAAGGATGGCTTTGACTACCTGCAGGCTCTCGAGCGGATTGAGGTACCGGCCCTCTGCTTGGCCGGAGGGGGAGATCGGTTCATCGCCCCCCATCAAGGCTGTCGCCGGCTGTACAATGCCTTGGGAAGCCTCGACAAGCGAATGGCGTTCTGCGCCAAATCCGAAGGGTATGCGGAGGATTACAGCCACGCACGGATCATCGCCAGCCGGAGGGCGCAGCAGGAGATCTGGCCCATCATCTCGGAATGGCTCCTCAAGCGCGCGTAGTGTCGGTCAAGGAGGTTCTGGCTTGGGCTGAAGTCCAGACGGCGCCGGGGTGAATTACAATCCGGGTAGCCTCTTGGTGTAGGGACAGACCCTGAGGCAACCGAGGGGGAACGTCATTGGTACTATTGTCCCGGTCCGGGAGCTTTTCTCAGGATCTTGGGCGGGGACCGCTTCGGAGAAGGGCTTACCACCGACACCCGAAGGGCGTCAACGTAACCTAGATCTTTTCGAGCAGTTCCATCCCCTCCGCTACGATTGCCATAACGTCGCGGTACTGGAACGGCTTATTCAACACCAGATCAATTCCAGCTTCCTTCAGCTTCGCCCGGTCAAGGGTGATCCCCCACCCGGTGACGAGGGCAACGGGGGTCCTGGGCGCGATCGCCTTGATAGCCGCCGCGACCTCCCAGCCTGAAAACTCCGGCATCCCAAGGTCAGTGAGGACAAGATCGAAGGCGCCCTGGCGGAACAGGCGGAGCCCTTCGCGGCCGCTCGAAGCCGGGACCACGGTGTGGCCTTCCGCCCGGAGGATATCGGAAAGGAGGTCACGGACCACTCCGTCGTCGTCAACGATCAAGATGCGCCCCGGCTTGGCGGACAGAACCGCCTTTGGTTGAGGGGCAGGGCGGAGCTTGGACGGGATCGGCAGTCGGATCAGCATGGTCGTGCCCTGACCGGGCTCGCTTTTCACATTGATCTCGCCCTTGTGGGCCTTGATGATTCCGTAGGACACGCTCAGCCCAAGCCCGGTCCCCTTGACACCCTTGGTGGTGAAGAAGGGATCGAACACCCTGGCCCGCACGTCATCGCTCATCCCGATCCCCGTGTCGGACACGCTGGCGCTGACCCACCCCTCTCCCTCTTCAGTCGTGAAGGTGAGCCTTCCCCCTTTCGGCATCGCCTCCACCGCATTGAAGATGATATTCGTCAACACCTCTCGGAGTTCCGAGATATTGCCCATGACGGGAGAGATGTTCCCAAAGTCGGTTGTCACCTCGATGGTCGCGCCGGAAAGGTTCGACTCGTCCTTCCACCTAGCCTCGGTGATGGCCAGGGCATCCTTGATGGCCTGGTTGAGGTCCACCGGGAAGAACTCTTCCTCCCGCCGTCTCCGGGTGAAGTGTTGCAGTCGGCGGACAGTATTGGCCCCATCCAGGGCCGCCTTTTCGATCGCCTCGAGGCCTCGTCGTATCTCGTCGCCCTGGACGCCCCGGTGCAGGAGCTGGGCACGCCCAAGAATTGCGCCCAAGATGTTGTTGAAGTCGTGAGCCACCCCTGATGCCATCTCGCCCAGCGCGCGGAGCCGTTCAGTCCGGACGAGCTGCTCCGCGAGTTGCTTGCGCTCCCTGATATCTCGCGCGATCCCCTGCCAGCCGATCACCTGACCCGCGGCATCCCGAATAATCACCGTCCCGATCTCGACCGGGACGACGCCGGAGCCATCCTTCTTCAGCATATCCAGCTCATAGAGGCGGAACGGATCCTCTCCCCTCGCCGCTCTGGCAAAGATCTCCTGAGCCCGGCGCTGGCTCGGGGGGGTCAGGATGTCGGTGGAGTAACGACCCAGCAGCTCCTCGGGAGTGTAACCGAGCATCTCTTCCACCTTCGGATTCACATAGGTGAACCGGCCCTCGGGGTCCAGCGCGTAGATGACGTCGCGGACATGCTCGGCCAGCAGCCGGTATTTCTCCTCCGAGGCCTTGACCGCCTCCGCCTGGGCTTGAACCTCCCGGAAGAGCTCCGCGTTCTCGATGGCGATGGCAGCCTGGCGGGCGATTCCATTCACCAGACTCACCTCCTCCTTGGTGAAGCGGTGATCGTCTGTCCACCAGATGACGTAGAGCCCCCCGATGATCTTGTCCTTCGCCAGCATCGGAACAAACAACGCTGATCTATGCGCAAACGAGCGAAAGACCGGGTGATTGAGTCTGCTGTCGCTGTCGGGATTATTAGTATGGACCGCGGTTCTTGCTGCGAACGCCTCCTCGACGAATCGAAATCCCGCGACGGGGAGCGGCGTCCGTATAAACGCCTTCAAGAGGTCTTTCGGCAGACGGTACCCTGCAAACGGGATAAGACACCCGCCATCAGCGTCCAGCAGGTAGGCGCCTGCGGTATCAGCCCCGACGACGTGGGCGACCGCTCGGGCGATCCGGCGGACGGTCTCCTGCAGATCAAGTGTGGAATTGACGGAGTCGCTGACCTCCAGCAACGTCTGGGTTTCGTTCAATCTGGTCTGGGTCTCACCGATCAGACGGGCGTTCTCCAGCGCGATGCTGAGCTGCCCCGCGACGGTCTGGAGCAACAGCAGCTCAATGCTCGAGAAAGATGCTGAGCCCCTCTTGGCCAGGTTCAGCACGCCGATGTGCTGATCCTGTACGACGAGAGGGACGCATGCATGGGAGGCGGACGATTGCATCGAGAGGGCGAGCTGAGGGCAGCGATCAATGACACTACACCGGGGAAGTGGATCTTCGACAGCAAAGGAACTGAGGCAGGGACAGTTGGGGCGGGTCAGCGAGCCAGCGGATGCTGGCTCCTCATGCGCGGCCTGTCGCACCGCGGCAAGGTACACCGTGCGATCCGGAGACACGCGGACCGCAGGCCAGACCACGCCGCCAGGCGGATCTTGGGAGAGGTAGATCCACCCGAGGATCCCCTCATCAACCGCAGATAGGAGTTCCCGCAGGGCGGTATCCAAGAGCTGGTCGAGGGCGGACGACTGGGCCGCCGCCGAGACGGCCATTACGGCCGACAGGCTCCTGCCGGTCAGTCGCTCCTCCGAATCCGCTCGAATCGCTTGTCTCAAGCCTGCACCCTATTGTTGCGGGGCAAGTACTGTAACAGAAAAGGCCGCTCGGGGCAATGGGAAACAATCGAATGGCCCAATCGTCAGACCCGCTCCGCCACGAGGCGACCCTCCCGCATGACCGGCACGACGTCGGTCAGATCCACCTGCGCACAGACCTCGAGGTCCGCCCCAAACCCTTTCCGGGTGATGTCCCGTCCCCATTCGCAGCCTCGGAGCATCTCGAGAAGGTTTCCTTGGTTGGCTGAATAGAGCAGGTGCGCCGCCCTGGCGGCATCGCTGAGCTCAAGGGGGCGATCGGAGATGCGAGAGAGGCGATCGATCAGCATCCCTCCCCCCACAGCGTCTTCAAAGCAGAAGTGGCCGTTTCGGCCCGCGCAGACGATCAGGACGTCGAGGCCGGCACGTCGCAGCCACCGAGCGGTGGCGGACACGTTCAGGAAGGCGCACGCGATCACGTCCCGAGCGCCCTCGATCGCTCGAAACGCGCGCGTTCCGTTGGTTGTGGTGAGGACGACGATCCTCCCCTCGATCCGTTCCCGTGCGTATTCGCCTGGGGAATTGCCGAGCTGTGCCCCTGCCATCTTGACGGCCGCCCGTTCCCCCGCAAGCAGGACGCCGTCGCCGATCGTCAGCGCCATGGCCCTGGCCTCGCGCAGCGTTCGCGCAGGGACGATGCCGGCGCAACCATGGTGTAACGCGATGGTGATCGTGGTGGAAGCCCTGATGACGTCGATCACCACGGCCGCTCGTCCGGCCGCCGAGCGTCTGCCCAGATCCCGCCGGCTCAACGCAATGTCCACTCTCACGCTGGCACCCCTCGGTCCGGTAGTCCCAGCAGCCGTGGAATCTCAGCCAGGGAAGCGATCAGGTGGTCGGCGTTGTGCGAGAAGGGCTGGACGGGGTTACACAATAGTACGGTCCGGACGCCCGCGCGACGGCCGGCCAGCATGTCAAATTCGAAGTCACCGACGAACAGCGCCTCGTGGGCGGCCACCTTCAGTCGCCGGCAAGCCAGCAGGATCGGGTCGGGCGCGGGCTTTGGCGGGGCATCCTCCCGGGTCACGATCGCCGAGAAGGGGAGGCGAAGTCGCGCCTGGATCAGATCAACGCTCTTGCGGCTATTGCGGGTGACCAGCCCGAGGCGCACCCCATAGTGATCGAGCCGGCGGAGAAGCGGGACAATGCCATCCAGAGGCTGGCACCGGGTCGCCGCTTCAGTCTCGTGTTGCTCGAGGATCGCCTGCGCCCGGACACGCTCCGTGCCGCAGAGTCCCTGGATCCGCTCGAGGATGAACCCCTCCGTCGAGCCGAAGATCTCCTGCTTGATCGCCATAAAGTCGAGACATTGCGCGACCACCACACCATCCAAATCAAACAGCGCACCCCTGATCTTCGAACTCATCATTGAGTTTACGTCCCCGCCCCAACTTTCAATATGCTGTGCCAACTCGGTGCTGTGGTCGATCCGCCAGGTCGCTCTGCGATGTTGGATGTGACGTCGGAACCTGGAAATTCGAAGCCGGAACTCTGGACATCCATTGGTTTCAGGCCGCAGCCTTCAGCTATTACGTATAGTCGATGGTCTTCGACAAGACAAGAAGATTTGGCCCGAATGCCGTTGACATCCCCCTGGATACCTGCTATGAACAGGCGGCTCCACCCTCTTGTGGAGGAATAAATCCGGTCAATGCCTGCTAAATTCTCCCTCGAGCAGAAGCGAACCATCGCCGCCCTGAGCACCTCCATTGCGATCCGGATGCTTGGGATCTTTCTGGTTCTTCCAGTCTTCACACTCTACGGGGAGCAATTTACCAACTCCAAACCGCTGATCGGTCTCGCCTTTGGTGCCTATGGTCTGACCAATGCCCTGCTTCAGGTCCCGTTCGGCCGCCTGTCCGACAGGTTCGGGCGGAAACCGCTCCTGCTCATCGGTCTGGCGCTTCACAGCGTCGGGTCAATCCTCGCCGCCATCCCTACCAACATCTTCGCCCTCATTGCCGCCCGCCTGATTCAGGGGGCGGGCGCCATTAGCTCCGTGGCCTTCGCCCTGGTGGCCGATTCGGTGGAGGAGGGAAGCCGCGCCACTGCGATGGCCTTCCTCGGAATCCCCATCGGCCTCTCCTTCATCGGCGGCATATTGGCCGGTCCGGCCATCGCCAGCGTCGCCGGGTACGCCTCGCTCTTCTGGCTCTCCGGCCTCCTCAGCATGCTCGCCACCATCTACCTGGCCGTCGCAGTGAAGGAGCCGGAAAGAGATCGGCTGAAATCAGCAGCCGCTGCCGACCGTCCCTCGGTCGCTGCGGTCCTCAGGGTCGGAGACATCCTCAAACTGGACGCCTGCGGATTCCTCATGTCGTTCTTCATGAGCAGTTTCTTCTTCCATTTTCCATTGCTGGCTCGACGCTACCTCCCGCTAGGAAGCTACTACGTCTTGCTGGGCCCCATGGTCCTCATGGCCGCGGTGGTCATGTTTTGTGCCTCGGGGGCGGCCGATCGGGGCTGGGCCAAGCCGACAGGGGTCGCGGCATTTGTGGTCCTCTCGATCAGCGGATTACTCCTCTTTCGCAGCGCTGACTGGGGCCTTCAGGCCCATCCGCTTCTGGCGCTCACCATCGCGGGCATCCTCTTCTTCTCGGGCTTCTCTAGTCTCGAGCCGATCCTCCCCAGCCTCATCACCAAAGCTTCACCCAAGACAGTGTATGGGACAGCCCTGGGAACCTACAATACGCTCCAGTTCCTCGGCAGCTTCGCCGGCGGCGCAGCCGCGGGGATCCTCGGCGCCCTGGGGAACCACTTCATGCTGGCCGGCCTGTTGGTTGCCGCCGCCCTCGGCGTGTTGCTGATGGCCCAGGTCAAGACCGCTTGAACACGCGGCCACGCCTAGCCACTCCTAGATTTCACGGATAAAGGTTCGGATGGCGGCATTGACCCGCTGGGGCGACTCAAGGGTCACCATATGGCCGGCTTTTTCGATCACGTCCAGTGTTGATCCGGGTATCTCCTTGTGCAGTCGCTTTGAGTGGCGCACCGGCGTGATCAGGTCCTCATCGCCGCAAAGGATCAGGGTCGGCAGACTGAGCCCTTTGAGGCGCCCCCTGAAGTCGTACTTCCGGCAGGCGGCGAAATCGCCCAAGACCGTCTCCAGGCTGCACCGTCGCACATCGCCCCTCGCGATGGCCAGCGCCTCATCTGTGACCTGAGACGAGAAGAACATCCCCTTGAACTTGTGAGGCATCACGGCGACGGCCCACAGGAGGATGTCGGGCGTCAGCGCCAGCGCCTCGAGGTAGGCCGAGGTCCCAACGAGGATCAAGCCCTTCAGCAGCTCCGGATAGGCCAGGGCCATCTGGAGCGCGACGGCACCGCCCATTGAGTGTCCCGCCAGAAACACCCTGCGTCTTCCACTTCGTTGAATCACCCTCCTCACCGTCGCAGCGTATCCCTCGATGGAAGGCTCACTCGCCGGATCGGACCCACCGCGGCCCGGAAGATCAGGGGCCACCATCTCGTACTCGCGAGAAAGCCCATCCACCTGATACCGCCAGGAATCGGCGCTGCAGCCGCTGCCGTGGATCAGGACAAGCCGCTCGCGCCGAAGCGGCCACCGTTTGCCGGCTTTCACGCAGGCCACGGTCAGGCCATCGATCCTGAGAGATTGTCGTTTAAGTGGCCTAAGAGGTTGGATTGGCATTGTCCGATGGAATTATTGCAGACAAGCCCTTGAGGGGAAGAGCAGAACGATGGGCGGAGCAAGCGAAGAGATTGATCCGATGGCAGCCGAACCGAGCGTCGTGAGAATCAGGCTACATCGCCACGTCCTGGAACCGACAGGACGCAATGCGAGCAACCGTGCTCAGTTCGTGGTGTGACAGGCCAGAACATCACCTGAGTTCAGACCTGACGGAATCGAGGGCCATAGGACGCTTAGGATGCGAGCGCCTTCGCCAGGTGGTCCTGGTCGAATCCAACGATGCGCTGTCCGTTAATGACGGTGACAGGAACGCTGTTGAACCCCATCCGCTTCAACTCGTCCAGCGCCACCTGATCCTCGCGCACATTCTTTTCAGTAAAAGGAATCTGCCTTTGGGAAAGCCACGCTTTCACCTGGTAGCAGGACCCTCAGCCGGTGGCACTGTAAACGATCACCTCTTTCACCATCTCTGTCCTCCTCCTTGATAGAGCATCCCAAGAGCGACACAAGTCAGTTTACTGAGCCCTGGAACGGAAGTCAAGGTCAACGGTTCCTAGTGCCCCCCAACTTATTCGTGCTAAGTTGGTGCGCACACCCCTGCCGGTCCAAGAAACGAGCTTAGCAAGGCGCGGCCCCCCAGGGGCCGCACCCACTTCGCGGGTACCCGGCGTACGCTTCCTGGTACGTCGTCCCGGTCCGGGAGCCCGTCCCGGGATCTCGGACAGGGAGTGCCCTGGAGGCCAGCAACGAAGCTAGGCGAAGTTAATTGGACTGGCACTAGGGGATGAACCCTTCTTCGCTCTCCTGCTTGACTGTTTGACGAATCTCCCGGCTCTTGCGAAGATAACAGGCGCGACAGACATTCCGGACGATATCCGAGGTCGGCCCCTCCGCGAGGAGATAGGTCTCCAGAAGTTTGATCGCCTTGCCGCAGATCACGCAGCGACGGAGAATTTCCTTCATTACCCCTTCCAGTGGTCTTTAGACCCGCGTCGCTACCCGGTATCACACACAACCCTTCCACGTGTGTGGGCGTTAACACGAAGCTTACCCGAACCGCGCGATGACGTCAACCGACGACCATCAGCACACATGGAAACTCCTCTGGCACAGCCCCGATTGGATGGTGCCGAGTAGACTCACTCGACGTTGCCGGGACTTCTTGCACGAGCAGACGCAGTACGGGCTGGGATTTCCCTTGACATCGTTCTTTCTGTCCGTTTAAATCATCTCTGTCGATCTGCCTATCGAAGTGGGGCTGTGGCGCAGTTGGGAGCGCGCCTGACTGGCAGTCAGGAGGCCACGGGTTCGAATCCCGTCAGCTCCACCAATTTCCGCGGGCGTTTTACATTCACATCATGCGCCCAACGGCACATCGGAATCCTCCGGCTCACCTCGGATCTTCTCAACCGCCGCCAGCAAACCAGCCTTCGGGTCTCTAATTACTCCGTTTCGCAAATACGATGGCATGGCCCCTGTCAAACCCCCCTCAACCTAACCTTCTCCGCTGAGGAGAAAAGGGGCGGATGAGGAGAACCGGCGGCTCACCACACCGTACGTCACCGTAATTCTGAATCAGGCCACTAAGGTAGAACCGACACCCCATGCTGCCGAGGTCCTGTCCCGAAGTTTGTAGAAAAAGCGAAAAGGGCGTATTCTCTCGGTGGT
>CAZCMC010000026.1:0-13624 GCA_964499665.1 uncultured bacterium
CTCCTCCGGCCCGGCGGGCGGCCCCGCCTCCCTGGCGGAGATGGAGCGGCTGCACGTCACTCGCGTGCTCGCCGAGACCGGGGGCAGGAAGATGAAGGCGGCGCGCCTCCTCGGGATCGACCTGAAGACCTTGAATAGCAAGATCAGGCGCTATGACATCCCCGTGTGACTCAATCGCACCAGACGTTACCCCATGGGCAATATGACTAGTGGAGCAGCTCACAGAAAGGAGAAAGGGCGATGAAACGGTTCGGAATCTTTCTACTGGCGCTGGCAGTGCTAAGCGGCCTGCCAGGGCTTGCTTCGTCTGAGGCGAAGGCCGCACCGGGGTTCGAGAAGCTCAAGTCCCTTGTGGGTGAGTGGCGAGGCAGGGGCGGGGAGGGGAAACTCGTTGAAGTCTCGTACAGCCTCACGGCGGGAAACACGGCTGTGATGGAGACCCTCAAGATGGCCGATGGCCTGAGCATGGTCACGATCTACCACCCCAATAACGAGAAACTGATGATGACCCACTACTGCATCTTGAACAACCAGCCGCGCATGCAGGCTGCCGGAGACGACAGGTCCCTCACCTTTTCTCTCGTCGAGGCGACCAATCTCTCAAGCCCCAACGCGCCGCACATGAGCAAACTCGTCCTCAGCTTCCCCGACAAGGATCACTTGAAGCACGAGTGGACGTTGCGCGCGAGCGGTCAGGACAAGACCGAGGTGTTCAACTTCGAGCGCAGCAAGTAGCCGATCACTCATGCCCTACCAGGGCCTTGGCGAGAGGCGGGAGATTCCGCCCGGAGAAGTCTGGTCAGCTCCCTGATGTCCTGGACGGTCTCGAGCCGGGCAGTCGCTTCGATGATCGCATTGCGCCGCCGTTCCGAGAAGACGGGGGTGGTCAGTGTGTGAAACTTTTCCACCAGTTCTTCCCACGCCAATGGGTTCTCCGGTTCCCCTTTCGGCATCTCCACCCGCGATTTCCTCCGTGTTCCATCGACTGTCTCGATCTCGGCCCACCCTGCCCACTTGGCCGGGTAAGACGCCTCAAGCTCCGGATCCTTGACGCAGACCACCTTTCCCAGGAGCGGTGTGACTTCGGGGGAGTGGATGACGTCCTCGGCGAACTCATCCAACGAGGCCCTGCGCTTCAGGAGAGCGATGGCCGCCCCGTACGGCATGCTGAACTGCGCATCCACGGTGCTTCGAGGGTGATACTTCTGATCCGGGGGCTCCGCGATGATAAGGGAGCCTGTCGGGATAATCCCCACGCTGACCCTGGAGACGTCGGACGGCGCGAGATCATAGCGGCCGACCAGCTCAAGGATGGCGTCGATCCCGGGGTGCATGTAGCGACAGCAGGCGTGGATTTTGATCGCCGTTCTGAGGATGGCGTAGTCGTTTCCGATATCCTTGACGATCAGCGCTGGATCGGCCGCGTCTGAATACGCCCGGAGGAATCCATTCTTCCCTTCGAGGACCTGCCTCGGTCCGGTGAACCCCTCTCGTGCCAGCAGCGCGGCGATAAGGCCGGCATGGGCTGCCCAACCCGGGTGGAGCCGTTTCGTCCAGGCTCCGTCGGCCAGAAACTCCATCAACCCTGCCGCCTGACTCCCGGCAATCCCAAAGGCGTGGAGGAGTTGTTGCTCGTTTAAGCCGAGAAGCTTTCCTGCGGCGACGGCCGCTCCGAAGGTCCCGCACGTGGCGGTCGGATGGAAGCCGCGACCGTAGTGAGCCGAGGGCTTCAGCGCCCTCCCCAGCCTGATCGCCACCTCGTAGCCGGCCACGACTGCGGCGATGAAGCGTTTCCCGTCCGCCTGTGTCAGCTCCGCTGCCGCCAGGGCGGCTGGGAAGACAGCCACGCCTGGATGCAGGGAGGACTCACGCTCGACATCGTCAAGCTCCAGGCTGTGGGCGAAGGCCCCGTTGGCCAGCGCCGCATACGTGGGGTGAGCGAGGAGTGGTGTTCCTATGACAACGGCCTCCCCGATTCCGTTGACCGCTTGCAGGAAGCGCGCAATGGCGAGACTGCTTTCGCTGAGAGACCCTCGTGACGCCACGCCGACGAAATCCAAGGCAAGAGACTTCGCCTTCTCGACGACGTCGCGAGGAAGCCTTTCGACGCTGAGCTGATGACAGAAACGGACCAGTATCTCTGTGATCCCCATCGCTCGACCCCGCACCTCCTCTATCACATGAGAGGAAGCGCTGTCAAAGGCTTATCCAGCCGACCGCCTTCCCGATCGTATCGCCTCCCGGTATTGTTCGCCGGAGCAGGTCGATTCTGATGGTCCTCGATCGGGGAGGACTGAAGGGACTGCATCCGACCTCTCTATAAAGGACCGGACAAGGTTTTTCTTGAAGTTCATAGGCTAACCATGATTAGCTAGAGTGCGTGCGATGTATCGATGCCGGACAGATCAGAGGCGGGAGACTCCTATGAACGGCTCAAAAGCCCTATCCGTCATGCTGCTGCTCTTGGCTGCGACGATCCCTTCCGTTGCAGAGTCCTCCACGCTCCCTGACTACCGGAAGGACGCAAAAAAGGTGCACCTAAGGGAATGTGACTCGAGCACGACCCACGTCACGATGTATCGTAGCGCCACCTACTATGTGACAGCAGCGATCGTGGGCGCCATCCAGTTTCCTCCCCTTTGTAAGGGGAGGCGGGGAGGGGTAGAGGCATCCAGAGGCTGGGCCTCGCGGGAGCGCCGTGGTTGGTGTAAGCCGGCAAGATGTCTACCTCCCCACCCCCTCCCCCCGACAGTAACAATCGGGGGGAGGGGACTCCCTTGGGAACCACCCACGTCCTTCCAAGCACCCACACGATTTCCGGAAGAGCCATATTTCTAACCAAAAATAAGATCACAACGCCGCCATTTTCCGTATTCTCTAGAGAGGCAATCTGCAGCCCCAGAGAGAATCCATTTCACGCTGCTGAGCGTCAAAGAGATGAGGCCATTATCATCGCAGCTTGGCTCGGAGGGAAAGTGGTATGCTGATCAGGCGGGCCCCAGACATCAAATCGTCGGAAATCACGGACTTTCAGCTCTACCTGGACCGGCGGTCGTTTCTGATCGGGGTGGCGGCCATGGCGCTGGCCCCGTCCGGACCGGCCACGGCGGCAGTCTCAGCCGGCGAACCTCTCAAGGCGAAGCGCAACGAGAAGTTCGCGGTGCAAGATGCACCGACCACGCTCAAGAGCATCACCACCTACAATAACTTCTACGAGTTCGGCGTGAATAAGGATGATCCTTCACGGCTGGCGCATACGCTCAAGCCGCGCCCCTGGACGATACAGGTCGATGGGCACGTGGCGCGCCCAAAGAAGTACGACGTTGAGGAGCTGATGCGGCTGTTCCCACTCGAGGAACGGATCTATCGCTTGCGTTGCGTCGAGGGATGGTCGATGGTGATCCCGTGGATCGGATACCCGCTGGCCTCGCTGATTAAGCGTCTGGAACCGACAAGCAAGGCCAAGTTCGTGGAGTTCACAACGCTCCTCGACCCGGAGCAGTTCCCGGGACAACGAAAGGGCCTCCTCAGCTTCTCCTCGCTCGATTGGCCGTACGTCGAGGGATTGCGGTTGGATGAGGCGCTTCACCCGCTGACACTACTGACATTCGGACTGTACGGGCAGGTGCTGCCGAACCAGAACGGGGCGCCGGTGCGCGTCGTCGTGCCGTGGAAGTACGGGTTTAAGAGCGCAAAGTCGATCGTGCGGATCCGGTTCGTGAGTGAGCAACCCAACACCGCGTGGGAGAAAGCGGCGCCAAGAGAATACGGCTTCTACTCCAACGTGAATCCGACCGTTGACCATCCTCGCTGGAGCCAGGCGACCGAACGGCGCATCGGGGAGTTTCGGCGGCGGCAGACGCTGATGTTCAACGGGTACGCCGACCAGGTCGCATCGCTGTACACAGGGATGGACCTGAAAAAGCACTACTAGTGCCAGGCCAATAAACTTTGCCTAGCGGCGTTGCTGGCCCCCGGGGCGCTCCCTGCGACGTACCTGACGGTGTACGTCTCGATCGGCCCAGGGGGCCGCGCCTTGCTATGCTTGTTTCTTAGCCCGGCACAGTGCCCACCAACTTAGAGCGAAGTATTTCGGGGACTACTAGCCATCGTGTCCAGGCAAGCGCGGATCATCCTGAAGGTCGCCGTGTGGGGCGTCGCGCTGTCGCCCCTGATGCTGCTCGTCTATCGGTTCTTCACCGACGGGCTTGGCGCCAATCCGATCTCCTACGCCACCCACCTGTTGGGAGATACGACGCTTAGGCTGCTGCTTGCAAGCCTCGCAATGACCCCCATCCGGCTGCTGTTCGGGATCGCGTGGCAGATGAGCCTGCGCCGCCTGCTCGGCCTGTTCGCTTTCTTCTACGCCTGCCTCCATTTCAGCGTCTGGATCGCGGTGGACCATTTCTTTGCATGGGAGCAGATGATCGCCGACATCGTCAAGCGTCCGTACATCACAGTTGGCATGCTTGCGCTGACCCTGCTGGTCCCACTAGCCGCCACTTCCACGGCAGGGATGATCAAACGGCTGGGCGGGAAGAACTGGCGGCGGCTCCACCGGCTGGTCTACGTTATCGGCATGCTGGGCGTGCTGCACTACCTGTGGCTTGCCAAGAAAGGCGTGAACGATCCCTTCTATTATGCGGGGGTGCTGGCCCTCCTGCTGGGCGTTCGCGCCTGGGACTGGGTGCGGCGCGCCGTGACCAGGCGACGACAGCGCATGGCGACCGCACACCGACTTGGGGCGATCGCCCCCTTCACCTCTCCACATCTCTAACCCAAACCCGAAACACATCGCAGGAGATCTGGGCTACTTCAGGAGATCGTGCGTCCCGACGCGGAGGAGAAGATAGGTATCCCCCTCGATACCGAAAACAAACCGATACTGGAGAGTCACACGACCTTCCCAGCGGTTTTCGTGGCCTTTAATCTTTTTGATTTGGAGGGAGGGATGGCCAGGGTTCTCAAGCAAAAGCCCCAGCGCCTTATCCACGCGATCCTGGAGTCGCTGGGGCAAGCGAGCGTAGTCCTTCGCAAACCGCTCCGTTGGCCGGAGCTTCATCAGCGAATGCCACGCCGCTTCTTCAAGTCTTGTTTGAAGCCCTCAACCGTGGCAAACGGGCCCAGGACTCGTCCGGCGAGGACGTCGGCCACGGCCGCACGCTCCTCCTTCTGCCAGGCTTCGGTCCACCAGTACATCTGGTCAGAATCAATGAGTCCAGCCTTGGCCGCCAGATGCGCTTCCTGAGTCGTGAGGCCCTTCGAGTGGATGGGATCGTGCCGGATCCGCTCGATCTTGACCTTCGCCCGAGCAAGCCTCCGTTGTTCAGTTGGGGTCAGACGGGGCGCCGGGGCCTTCGCCGAAAGCTGCAGCGGGGTGAGAAGAATGCGACCACCGTGCGCTGTAGCATTCAGGAAGTCGCCCACGCTCAAGGCGAGATTATCGAACACCTCCTTGGGAATCGTTACCTGGTGCTTCGGTCCGATCCGCACTGCCGGCATATTCTCCCCTTGTCGTAGTTCTCCGTGTTATTACTTACTTTCCTACTGTAAGGCTACCGCCAACGGGGCCCCTTGTCAAGACCTCGAGTAGGGGTCATCCGTTCCTTCTCCCCCCACATAATTTCGCCCTCTACGCCCTCCTCCACAATCTCCAAGGCCCGGGTCTCGCTGTCATCTAAGGGTTGGTCTCGTATTGTCGGAAGGGCTTCGGCAGATACCATGAAAAAGTAATATCGACTGTTCGATTTTCATGGTACAATCCTCGCATGATCAAGCGGCCTCAGTCCCTCTCGCAGATCCGGCGTGCGCTTTCGCGCAGCCGCGTGGTGGCGCTCATTGGGCCACGCCAGTGTGGCAAGACCACGCTTGCGCGGCAAATCGTCCCCGCGGATTCGGTCAATTATTTCGACCTTGAAGACCCGGCGAGCCTGGCGCGACTTGCCGAGCCGATGACCGCCTTCGGGGGTCTCACCCGTGTGGTGGTGATTGACGAGGTGCAGCGCCGGCCCGATCTCTTTCCGGCCCTTCGGGTGCTGGCTGACAGAAAGCCCTTGCCTGCCCGGTTTCTCATCCTTGGCAGCGCCTCGCCTGAGCTGCTCCGTCAGTCTTCCGAATCGCTTGCCGGAAGGCTGGAGACGATCCCACTTTCCGGCTTTAGCCTCTCTGAGGTCGGAACCAAGGCGCTTGATCGCCATTGGCTGCGGGGCGGTTTTCCGCTGTCATATCTCGCCCGCTCGCATGCGGACAGCCTGGCCTGGCGCCGGCAATTCATTCAGACATTTCTTGAGCGCGACCTGCCGCAGCTTGGCGTCACCATCCCGGCCCCGACGTTACTGCGGTTTTGGACCATGCTTGCGCACTACCACGGCCAACGCTGGAACGCCACCGAGCTGGCAAGGTCGCTTGGGGTCAGCGAACCGACCGTGAGACGTTACCTCGATATGCTGACGGGATTGTTCATGGTTCGGCAACTGCAACCCTGGCATGAAAACCTCAAGAAGCGCCAGATCAAAGCGCCGAAGGTCTATCTTCGGGACAGCGGCCTGTTGCACCAGCTTCTCGGAATCAGGACGGAAAAGGAGTTATTGGCGCACCCAAAATGCGGCGCATCGTGGGAAGGCTATGCCATAGAGGAAACGCTCAAGGCCGTGCAACCGGACGAGGCCCACTTCTGGGCCACCCATACCGGGGCCGAACTGGATCTCCTCCTCTTCAAGGGGGGGCGGCGTCTCGGCGTCGAAGTCAAGCGCGCAGACGCGCCGACTCTCACCCCGTCAATGCGCATTGCCCTTCACGATCTGCGGCTCGATCACCTCACAGTGCTGTATCCCGGCAAGGCATCATATCCGCTTGCCGACCGCGTGACCGCCATGCCCCTGACGGTCCTTGTCGAAGGTGGGCCAGAGGTGCTGTTCCGGCACCGTCGCAGGAAGAGGCGGCTGACACCGCCAAAGGAGCGGCGGCGGCTGGGCAGCGGGGACACGCTCCTCCGAGCGGCACAGGAGGTCGGCAAACCAGAGGTCGGTGGGACCAGGCGGCATTCCATCTCGCGAGACCACGATCGCCACCTCTACGGCCGCAAGCTCAAATGAGCATGCCTGGAGGGTCCCGCGCCAGGAGCTCTTCCCTCATCCCAGGCGCTATACCCCCTCGCGGGTGGTCGAACATTTGCGGGCGCTGCTGAGGACGTCGCGCTATTCAACTCGTGCTGATGAGGTGGGCCGGATCGTCCGAACAGAGGATGGAACCGAACAGGCATGCCAGGCCCTGGAGGCTTTCATTCAGGCACGCGGCAGGTCGGCAGCTCTCCCCAGACCTCACTAACGCCCTCAGCCGAGCCTTCCACTGAAGCCTGGATATGCTGCGGGCTGATATCGGGATAGACTGCGAGCTCCGCAATGTTTGTCGGTACGTGTAGGCTTGACGTAGTCCAGCCAACCGACGATAATTGCAGGAGATTTTTGATCTTGAGGGTTAGGCCCGCTTCACGAAGATATACTGCAGGAACCGGAGCAGTAGCTTTAATGGTTAGAACTCGCACCTACCCCCAAGCCCATGTCTGAAGCTGAGGCGCCCCAACGCCAGTACAACGTTTTGGTGTTCGGACTTGAGCGAAAGGGGCTCCCGGTACCACCCGAGCCGATTCGCACACGAAACTTCTCCGTCTTCTTTGAGAAGTACGGATCATCACGCCGCTTCAACGAGTACGACGGAGTGATCGTCTTTCAAGGGCTCTTTGAGACGTTTGAGGACAAGGAAAACTACATGACTTCGTACTTGGCCCACAAGTGCGACGTCGACGAACTAGACAAGCGAAAAAAGGAGGCCGCCCTACTACTTGGGCAGGGTGGATTCCTTTGCTTCCTTCTGACCGATCCGTTCATCGAACACGATAACGGTCGAGACTTCAAGGCCACCGACCTTTCGAAATACCACCTCAACTACTCGCAATTCTATCGCGAGAACTTCCAGAAGCGCGTCGCCCACGTCACTCACAAGGTGGACGAGCTAAAGAGGTTTCTGGAACTCTTTGGCGCCGCCAGCAGCTACTTCAAGAATCACAACGACTCGCTTGACTTTAGGGTAATCGCGGAGGTAAGGGGCACGCCTGTTGGAGCCCTCATTAACCGCAGCGAGTACTTCATACCATCGCTTGTCCCTGACGCGAAGCCCGAAGTAATCAACGAGTATTTTCAGCTTCTGGTCGATGCACTAGCATCAATTCACAACAAACTGCATCAAGAACTCCCTGATTGGGTGGCGTCGTACAAGTTCTTAGAAGAAGAGGCCCTGAATGAAGAGCGGTCCGCACTCCTTGCCAGGGTCTCAGAGATCGATTCGAGATTGCAGGAACTTGATCGCTTTAAGGCGGCGCTTGTTCATTCGGGCCCCGAGCTAGTCGCTGATGTCAGCCGTATACTTGAAGCTGGCCTCGGGATTAAGGTTGATGCCATAGATGACTTCCGTGAAGACATAAAGCTTCTCGGCGACGACGGAAATGTTATTTGCGTTTGCGAAGTGAAGGGTATCAATCGTGGCGTCAAACGTGAGAATATCAACCAAACCGACTCGCATCGAGAGCGCTCTGGGTTTGACAACAGGTTTCCCGCGCTGCTGATCGCAAACACGAACATTAAGAGCGCGCGATCAATTCAGGAGAAAGAACAGGAGATCGCGGGCGAACAAGTTGTTCATGCCGTTCGCATGAATGTGCTCCTGATGCGAACGCTTGACCTGCTAGGACTCCTACGCCTAGTTCTCGCACGCAAGATCTCCCGCGACGATGCCCGAGTACTTCTCTTATCAAGCGTTGGCTGGTTGCGAGTACAGGGTGATGAAATACAAGTCGTCTCGGGTGCATGATGCGAACGAGTTCTAACCCTTCCATCGAGCGGACACAGCCACCGGCCTGCCAGTGGCTGTGTCCGCTCATGTCAAACGTTAGCCTGCGCGGTGAAGCCCTCCGAGAGCACGACGTCGGGCACACTGAGACCGGGTAACCTGTTATGCAAGTTCTGAAAGCTGGCGCACTCTATTTCGTTCTTGTGTTTGGCGCCGGCTTCGCGCTTGGGCCCATCCGCATTTTTTGGGTAGTCCCACGCGTCGGTGAAAGGACAGCCGAACTGATGGAGGCACCCATTATGTTAGTTGTGATCGTCCTGGCAGCATGCTGGATAGCTCGGCGTTTGGCCGCGCCACCCACACCGCTTAGACTGCTCGGCGTCGGTTTTGTCGCGCTAGGTCTCCTGCTTGTCGTGGAGTTCACCGTCGTGCTCTGGCTTCGGGGCCTAACGATTGGCGAGTACTTCGCAAGACGAGATCCGGTGGCGGGAACGGTGTACATCGTGATGCTCGGGGTGTTTGCAATGATGCCGCTTCTCGTGGCTCGAAGATGAGTTGGCCCGTCCGCTCTGGTTCCCTTGCCGTCAAGGGCGTCACGCAATCGAGAGCATCCAGCCGAACAAGTCGCTGCAGCAGCCGCGGCCAGGCTGCCCCAGCGGGGTAGCTTTGTCATGAGAGAGCAACAGTGATCGTTGCCCTTTTGGTGTTGGTGCCCATCGCTGGCGTGGTGGTCTGGGCCTTCTTCCGGCTTTCCCCGTCGGGCGCCCAATCGCGCATGGTTCTGCGCTTTAACGTCGGGGCACTTGTCGTTGCGCTTGCACTTGCAGCGGGTTGGAGCGTGCGCACGTATCTGGTCATGTCGCCAACTGTTGACGCGGCTTGGTGGCCGGTCATTTCGGTTCTTGGGACGCTGATCATCATCCCACTTGTTCTGGGCCTCGCGGCCGCGCTACGAACCTTCGTGCTGTTTCGCCGCAGCGTTGGCCCTTCGCAGCAGTGAGTTCGCAGTTGCGCTCTAACCGGTCATTACCTTAGGCGCAGAGGACACGGGAAGGCTTGGGTGGTTGAGCTGGCGAGTAAGCACCTCTTGTTTCATGGGTCGGTTGTGCTCTTGGCGGGTCTTTTGTCCGGTATCCCGATGGGGACTGCAATCATTAATAACAGAGATGAGGACACGGTGCGGGCTTGGCGGGTCGCGCATTCAGGGCTGGCGATGGTGGGCACGTGTGAAGGATTACAGCGCCTCTGGTTGGTGCATGGAAACGCGACTTCGTAGATGACAATGGTGTGCTTGACCGGAACCGACGTGCAGGTGGTTGGGGTGCCGTCGCAGTTGAAGTGCGCGGGCAGGTAGGCGGCCAATGGACAGCGCAGAGCCTTACAACCGTGAAGGAGATTGTCGGTAAAGCACGCTCTTTTGCTGGGGTCGCCACCTAACCGGTCGCTGCCAGGGCGCTCGCTGCGCTCGCGCCCCTGAGCGGCAGGACATCAGGCGACTCGGAGACGCCTCCTGGAAGGGGTGACGACCAACCTGACTCGGATCCCCAACCTAGCGAGCATATCGATCAGGCCGTCAACGCTGAAAAGATCGATGCGCCCCCTGACGAGATCGCTGACCCTAGGCTGCGTTACGCCAAGAACTTTGGCAGCCTCAGCCTGCTTCAACCCCCGGGCCTTGAGTGCCTTCTGGATCTGGATGAGAAGGTCAGCCCGAACCCGGAGATGTTCGGCCTCGTCTTCGGGGAAGCCCAGGTCTTTAAAAACGTTACCGGAAGACCTCGTAACCTTGAACTTCACGGATCACCTCGCATCACGCTTACCTGCGACCCCGCCGCTGGACCAGGAGCTGCCGCAGCCTCGCTCGAGCCAAGTCCAGATCGCGCTTCGGGGTCCTGCGACTCCGTTTCTCAAACGCGTGCAGCACGTAGACGGCTTCCGCGAGTTTGGCAACATAGACCACTCGGTATTCAAAGGCCGTCTGAATGCGTATCTCCCGCACTCCCGGTCCAATGGTTGGCATGGGCTTCCAGTCGTTCGGCTCGAGTCCCTGCTGCACTCTTCGCAGTTGGAAGCCTGCCAGCCGACGGGCGTCCTCTGCGAAGGCTCGGATATCCTGCCGGCTCGATCCAAGCCACAGGAGCGCCTTGTCGGCCATGGCTTAATATACAACTATCTGCATACGGTGTCAACCGCTCTTCTGCAGAGTCGTCCAACATGTGAATGAACGCGACGGTCCGTCGAATCTGCGACCTCTCAGACACACTTCCACACCTCTCGTGTGATCACTCCATTCGATGTGTTCCGGAAGCACAAGGCATCCGAGGAGAAGTCGGTGTCCTTGGTGAGGCTCTGTGCGTAGGACTGAGCAACCCACGGGCGCTTCAGGTCTCAACCGATCGCTCAGTGCGTTGACGTGCTGCTTCGCAGCAGGCAGATGGGTCCTTGGCACTCCGTCATGACGTTGGAGTGGAGCTCATGGCGGGAGAATGCTCCCTGTTGCGCGTCGATCGACGAGGAAAAATTCCGACCCCCTAGGAAGAACTCCCACCCCCTCAACTCGGTCTGCAGCCTAGTCAGGCTTCAATAGGGTCAGGTATTTCCCTTTATCTATAGTTAGTTACGTAAACGCTGTCGTCGGATCGGTTCTCACGGCGCGCTGGTACGGGCCTTGCTCCCATTAAGGGAGGTCAAGGTCAGACGAGGATGCTATAATAGATGAGCATGCACATTATCGTGTGTTCGAGTAGGCGGGAGATGGTGGAGGCGGCCTCCAGGGCGTTCGACCGCGATGGGTATCGTTTGACGCTTTGTGAGTCCGGCATGGAGGCACTGGGGGCGGCAGGGATTCTAGAGGCTGATCTCCTGATCCTGGATCTGGATACGCCGGGGCTTAACGCCCTCCTGATCATCTCGGCCATCAAGGAGCTTGCCCCTGAGCTGTCGATTGTGGCAGTATCCGCAACGCCGCAGGTGGATGCGAGGGCCGTCTCTCATAAGGGGGTGTTGCTTGCGACGCTTCCCTCTGGTTCCAATGGCGGCTTGCAGGAGCTCCTCGCCGAGCTGGCTCAGAATGGGCGCATCGGGCTTCCTACGGGTGCGAGGTTAGGGTAATGGCGCGACGGATTGTTATTCTGGGCGCGGGGTTCGGGGGGCTGTTCACGGCTTTGGAGCTGGAGCGGCGGCTCCGAGAAGAGAAGACGCTTGAGATCCGCCTACTGGACGCGCGCAATTTCCACCTCTTTTCGCCGATGCTCCACGAGGTCACGTCGGGCATCATCGAGCCACGCCATGTGGTCTGGCCCATCCGGGCCCTCAGCGGCAAGACGCGGTTGACCTTTGAGACGAGGGAGATTCGGTCGATCGATCTGGAGGGGCGGAAGGTCCTCACCGATTCCGGCGAGGTGGGGTACGACCATCTCGTCATCGCCCTGGGAAGCGTGACCAACTACTTCGGGATCAGCGGGGCTGAGGAGAAGGCGTTCAACTTCAAGACGCTCAAAGACGCTGTCCGGCTTCGCAACCACATCCTGGAGATGTTCGAGCGGGCCGACCTTGAGCGCGACCCGAGTAAGCGGCGGCGGCTGCTCACGTTTACCCTGGTTGGGGCCGGCTGCACTGGCGTCGAGCTGGCGACCGAAATCCACGATCTGGCTCGGAAAGCGCTGGCGAGGCATTATCCGCACCTCGATGTGCGGGAGGTCAGGGTTGTGGTGGCCGAAGCGACCGGAAGGATCATCCCGTGCGTCAGCGATCAGTTGGCCAACCTGGGTCTGAAGAAGCTGAAGCAGAAGGGGATCGACGTTCGACTCTACTCGCCGGTGGTCCGCGTCAGCGACGGGGCGGTCGAATTGGCAAACGGCGACATCCTCACGACAGAGACCGTCATCTGGACGGCAGGGGTAAAGGCGAATCCCATCGTAGAAGCGCTGCCGGTGGACAAGGATAAACTGGGGCGGGTCGTCGTCGATGAATATCTGGAGATCCCGGCGTTCCCCGGCGTGGTTGCGATCGGGGATTGCGCCCACTGCTGGGATGCCCGTCTCAATGCGGCCTTGCCGCCCACTGCCCAGGTGGCCATTCAACAAGCCAGTTGTGTCGCCGACAACATCATGAGAGGACTTCGAGGCGAAGGGAAGCAGCCGTTTGTGTATCGCCACCGCGGGGACCTGGTCTCCCTCGGGGCCGGCGATGGGGTTGGGGAGATCGCGGGGATGGCATTCTCTGGCCTGCCTGCGTGGCTACTGTGGCGCTCGGTCTTCCTCGTCAAGCTTTTCGGGTGGAAGAACCGGATCCGGGTTGCGCTGGATTGGATTATCAGCTCCCTCTTTCAGAGGGACTTGGCAAAGCTGGACTGGTAGAGATCAGAAGCACCCCTCATCCTAGCCTTCTCCCCTGGCAGGGGAGAAGGGGGTGTGTGGGGAGGGGATAAGGATATAGCGAAAAAGGAGAGAGCGGATGGGTGTCCTTCAAGGTAGGTTCGAGCCCAACATCGTCACCACCTCCCTCGACTGGCTCTTCAACTGGGCGCGCAAGTCCTCCCCCTGGCCGATGACCTTCGGCCTCGCCTGCTGCGCGATCGAGATGATGGCGACCGGCGCCTCCCGCTTCGACCTCGACCGCCTGGGGGCCGGCGTCTTCCGCCCCTCCCCCCGCCAGTCCGACGTCATGATCGTCGCCGGGACCGTCACCGAGAAGATGGCCCCCCGGATCAAGACCCTCTACGACCAGATGCCCGACCCCAAGTGGGTCATCGCCATGGGCGCCTGCGCCATCTCCGGCG
>CAZCMC010000027.1:0-13247 GCA_964499665.1 uncultured bacterium
TTACAAAGGGGAGGAGACAGCTTCGGGTGAGGGTGTCAAGCCCGTTCATGAATAAGCGCGCTAGCTGGCGACCGCGCTTGCAGCCACCGTCTCTCCCAGATCGCCGATGCTGTCGTAGGTCATTCCGGCATATCCTGGTACCGATTGTGCGACTTCATTCCAGACCTCTTCGGGAGTGCCCTCCGTTGCGGCAAGCCCAAGCAGACGTGCAATGCGCCGGAGAATGTCGGCAAGCGGGATTGTCTGAGCAAACGGCTCCAGCGCGGGTCTCAGCCGCTGGACCCGTCCCTTGAAATTCGAGAAGGTCCCATCCTTCTCATAGAAGCTCATGGCGGGGAGGACAACGTGAGCCAGTTTCGCCGTACCCGTCATAAAGAGATCGTGAACAACGAGCAAATCCAGATTGTTCAGCGCCTCCGAGACAGCACACTCCGCCGACAGCGCCGCCACAAGATCTTCCTCGAACACGAAGAGCGCGGCCAGCCGACGCTCGGCGGCTGCGGTCAGCATCTCCTTTGTCCCCATCCCACCTGCTTGCGGGACGATCCCCATGCTTCCCATCCCGACCGAGTTGGGATATTTATCCGTTCGGCGAAGCAAGTGGTCTTCAGGAACATCGCCCCCCGGCTCCTGATGTCGCGTCACCCGATAGTCAATATTCGGAACACCAAGGCTCTCCCCGAACAAGCGCCTGAGGACGAATGCTTCCTCGTTGGTGAGCCGCGACGAGGCGATCACGCCGATGGACTCCGGCCCCCGCTCCCGCAGGATCCGTGAGAGGGCGTCCGCGACGTGCTCGATCGCTTCGTTCCAGCTCGCCGGCTGGAACCCGACGTCCCGCCGAATCAGCGGCTCTGCAATCCGTCCTGCGTCCTGAGCGAAGTGGAACCCAAACCGGCCCTCGTCGCATATCCAGTGCCCGTTGACGTCATCGTTGATCCTGGGCCGGATGCGGAGGATTTGCTGCTCCGGCTCCTTGTGCCGCACATCCACGATGATGTTGCATCCAGCGCTACACAGACCGCAGATCGATGGAACTTGCTTGACCAAATCCCATGGCCTCGCCTTGAAGCGGTAGTCCCGGCTGGTGAGCGCCCCGACAGGACAGAGGTCGATGACGTTCCCCGAATACTTGTTGTCCAGGCTCCGGCCGGGAGACAACCCAATCTCTGATTGGTCGGCTCGGCTGAACACACCAAGCTCTGCTGTGCCCACAACATCCTGACAAAACCGGACACACCGCGTACACAGGATACAGCGTTCCGCATCGAAGATGACGTATGGGCCGATCGGCTGGTGTTTAATGCGATGGATCTTCTCCTCGACATAGCGACTCTCACCGGGGCCGTATTTGAGCGTGTAGTCCTGAAGCGGGCACTCGCCGCCCTTGTCGCAAACGGGGCAGTCAAGCGGATGATTGAGCAAGAGAAACTCGAGGACCGCTTTCCGGGCCTTCGTCGCCCGGTCGGAAGCCGTGAAGACTTCCATCCCTTCGGCCACCAGGGTGGCACACGAGATGGCCAGCTTCGGTGCCCCCTGCACCTCTACCTGGCACATCCGGCAACTCCCCACCACCTGCAGCTTCGGGTGATAACAAAAGTGAGGGATCTCGCGGCCACTCCGAAGAACGGCTTCCAGGACTGACGTCCCGGCTGGCGCCTTCACATGTACACCGTCGATGGTCAGCTCAACCACTGCTTCCCCTTCCAACGCCCTCTTAAGGGCCTCAGAAGCTTGCGAGACTGCACCTAGCGCGCCCCTCAGCGCATGCAAAGTTACTATAGTCAACGCGCGGAGCAGTGTCAACATCAAAGGAGCCTGTGCATCTTGCCAAACGTCTCCTTGGACCCTTCCCCTGCGGTTTTTCCCTTGACCGAGGGAGCGAGGAGGGCTATCCTGAAAACAGTCTTAGAGGCCAAGGGTCGCGTGGGTGAAACAGGCGGCTCCTGCCTCAAAGACAGCTTCGTATCTGCCATGGGAGGGCATGGGCTATGGGTATCGCACCGAGTGAGTTTGAGGATTCGTACGAGGACGAACAGACGATACGGGGCGCGATCCTGACAGGACCGATCCGGGGTCTGGAACCGCGTGAGCCGACCTGCGTCCGGGCGCACACCTCAATACGGGACGCGATCGAGGCGATGAATGACGCCCGTGTCGGTTGCGTCCTGGTCACGCAGGGAGACCGGCTGGTCGGCATCCTCACGGAACGGGACGTCCTCAAGAAGGTGGTCGGAAAGTTCGAACTCGACAATCTTGTCGATCGATTCATGACCAAGAACCCGGAGACCGTGAAGATGGACGACGGCATCGCCTACGCGCTCAACAAGATGCACGTCGGCGGCTACCGCCATATCCCGGTGGTGGACAACGAAGGGCGACCGGTCGGCGTCGTCTCGGTGAGAGACTTCGTCAAGTTCGTCGTCTCGCTATTCCCCGCCGGAGTCCTGAATGTCCCGCCCGAGCCTGGTCTTTCGGCGCGCGCGCTGCACGGCGGCTAGAGCCAGACCGGACATTTGCGTCAAGACAGAATAGCCGTCAACTGAACACGAATGTAGGTTGAGGGGATCAAGATGAGCGTCGTCAACACCCAGCGCTCCACGTCCGAGAGTCGCAGCAAGCCGGTCAGCGAGCTGGAGAACGTTGTGATCCGCTTCGCCGGCGACTCCGGCGATGGCATGCAGCTTACCGGCACAGAGTTCACCAAGAGCGCGGCGCTCGAGGGGGACGATATTTCGACGTTCCCGGACTTCCCTGCGGAGATCCGGGCGCCTGCAGGCACCCTCGCCGGCGTGTCGGGCTACCAGGTCCACTTCTCGAGCCAGGAGGTGTTCACGCCGGGCGACCAGCCTGACGTGCTGGTCGTCATGAACCCGGCGGCGCTGCGCATCAATCTGCCGGACCTTGCGCCGGGCGGCATCCTGATCGTGAACACCGGAACGTTCACCGCGCAGAATCTCGAGAAGGTCGGCTACAAGTCGAACCCGCTCAATGACGGCAGCCTCTCCGGTTACCAGGCCTACGCGATCGACATCTCCAGGCAGGTGACGCTCGCGCTGGAAGGGGTAGGCCTCTCGGCCAAGGAGGTCGCGCGCTGCAAGAACTTTTACGCGCTCGGACTAATGTTCTGGCTCTATAGCCACCCGACCGAGCGCGAGGAAAAGAGCATCAGGCAGAAGTTCCAGAAGAACCCGCAGCTCGCCGAGGCAAACGTCAAGGCGTTTCGCGCCGGGTACAACTTCGGCGAGACCACGGAGCTCTTCACCTCGCGCTTCCTCGTGCCTCCGGCGCCGATCGAGCCGGGCACGTACCGCCACATCACGGGCAACGAGGCGGCCGCCATCGGCTTCGTTGCCGCTGCGCGGCTCTCGGGCCTGCCGCTGTTCTACGGCAGCTACCCGATCACGCCGGCCTCCGATATCCTCCACACCCTCTCGATGTACCGACACTACGGGGTGACCACGTTCCAGGCCGAGGACGAGATCGCGGCCGTTACCGCGGCGATCGGCGCGGCGTACGCGGGGGCGATCGGGTTGACCGGCACGTCGGGCCCCGGCTTGGCGCTCAAGGGCGAGGCGATTGGCCTGGCGGTGATGACGGAGTTGCCCCTGGTCATCGTGGACGTGCAGCGCGGCGGACCGTCCACGGGCCTTCCGACCAAGACCGAGCAGGCCGACCTGTTGCAGGCGATGTTCGGGCGCAACAATGAATGCCCGGTCGCGGTGGTCGCGCCGGCGACGCCGGTTGACTGCTTCCAGATGGCGATCGAGGCGGTCCGGATCGCCACGCGCCACATGTGCCCGGTCATCTACCTCTCGGACGGCTACCTGGGCAATGGCGCCGAGCCGTGGAAGCTCCCCGACATCGCCTCGCTACCCAAGATCGACGTGGCGTTCAGGACCGATCCGGAAGGCTTCTACCCGTATCTGCGAGATCCGGAGACGCTGGCACGCCCATGGGCAATTCCCGGGACACCGGGTCTGGAGCACCGCATCGGCGGCCTGGAGAAAGAGGACGTCACCGGCAACGTCTCGTACGATCCGCTGAACCACGAACACATGGTGTGGACGCGGGCGGAGAAGATCGCGCGCATCGCCCACGAGATCCCCGATGCCGAGGTCTACGGCGATCCGTCGGGTGACCTCCTGATCGTCGGATGGGGATCGACCTACGGGGCGATCACGCACGCGGTCAAGATCCTCCGACATGGCGGACACCGCGTCTCGTCGATGCACCTGCGCTACCTGAACCCCATGCCGGCAAACGTCGGCGATGTGCTTGCGAGATTCCGGCGCGTGCTGGTGCCCGAGATGAACCTCGGGCAGCTCCTGATGATCCTGAGGGCGAAGTTCCTGGTGGACGCGGTCGGCCTGAACAAGGTTCAGGGGAGGCCGTTTAAGGTCTCGGAAATCGTGATGAAGGCGGAAGACCTATTGGGCGTCCGCGAGCAGACTCAGCTCGTCGCGCACGCAGAGGTGGAGTGACGATGTCCCAAGGCGACGGCGACGGCAATGGCGGAGCCCCCAAGCTGACACGTAAGGACTTCATCTCGGATCAGGACGTCCGCTGGTGTCCGGGGTGTGGCGACTACGCCATCCTGGCGAATATGCAAAAGGTGATGCCGGAATTGGGCGTCCCGCGCGAGAAGATCGTCTTCGTCTCCGGGATCGGCTGCTCGTCGCGGTTCCCATACTACATGAACACCTACGGGTTCCACACGATCCACGGACGCGCGCCGGGCGTTGCGACCGGCATCAAGGTCACCCGGCCTGACCTGATGGTGTGGGTGGTGACCGGCGACGGCGACGGGCTCTCGATCGGCGGCAATCACCTAATCCACGCGATGCGCCGCAACGTGGACCTGAAGATCCTGCTCTTCAACAACCGCATCTACGGGCTCACCAAGGGGCAATACTCCCCAACGAGCGAGCAGGGCAAGAAGACCAAATCGACGCCGCTCGGATCGGTGGACCGGCCGTTCAATCCGCTCTCGGTCGCGATCGGCGCCGAGGCGACGTTCGTGGCCCGATCGATCGACATCGACAGCGCGCACCTCCAGTACGTGTTGCGGCGCGCCGCGGAGCACAAAGGGACTGCGTTCGTCGAGATCTACCAGAACTGCAACGTCTTTAATGATGGGACGTGGGAGTCGGTCATCAATAAGGCCGTGAGAAGCGACCGACTGCTCGTGCTCGAGCACGGCAAGCCGCTGGTGTTCGGCAAGGAGCGGAAGAAGGGCATCCGTATGCGCCCTGACATGTCCCCGGAGGTGGTGGAGATCGACGGCGACACTTCGGGGCTGCTAGTCCACGACGAGAGGAGGCAGCAGGAGGGCTACCACTTCATGCTGTCGCGGCTCACGAGCCCCGACTTTCCCGAGCCGGTGGGCGTGCTGCGCGCCGTCCAGGTGCCCACCTACGACGGGCTCGTCGCCGAGCAAGGTCGGGCCGCCGTGGAGCAGCGGGGCGAAGGAAGCCTCGAAAAGCTCCTCCACTCCGGCGAGACCTGGGTCGTTCGGTAAGCAGTTCTCCCCTCAACAGCGGAAGCCGGGGTACACTTCCTCCAGGCTGATGCTGTCCCGCCCTCCCAACCCCTGTCCCGTACGCCAGAATCCTCTGCCCTCGATCGTTACTAGAAGAAGGCCTCCGATACGCCAGTGGATTGGTTGCGCGCGGCTCCGCAATGTGTCATAATCGCTGTTATCATGGCGGAGACGCTCCTCAATAAGGTGTGGGACGCCCACACCGTTCGCACGCTTCCCTCGGGGCAGACACAGCTCTTCTTCGGCCTGCACCTCATCCACGAGGTGACGAGCCCACAGGCCTTCCAGATGCTCCGGGAGATGGGGCTACGCGTCCGCTTTCCGGAACGGACCTTCGCCACGATCGACCACATCGTCCCCACCGCCTCTCAGGTCCGCCCGTTTCGTGACGCCCTGGCTGAGGAGATGACCGCCCACCTCGTGAGCAACTGTAAGGAGTTCGGCGTGCCCCTCTTCGATCTGGACAGCGGCCGGCAGGGGATCGTCCACATCATCGGACCTGAGCTTGGCCTGACTCAACCCGGCATGACCATCGCCTGCGGCGACAGCCACACTTCCACCCACGGGGCCCTGGGCGCCCTCGCCTTCGGGATCGGCACCAGCCAAGTGCGGGATGTCCTGGCGACGCAGTGTCTCGGGATGGACAAGCCCAAGCTCCGACAGATCCGGGTGGTTGGCAGTCTTGCCCGGGGCGTGTACGCCAAGGATGTGATCCTGGCGATCATCCACCGGCTGGGCGTCAAGGGGGGAGTGGGCTACGCGTATGAGTACGCGGGGTCGGCGATCCAGGCGATGTCGATGGAGGAGCGCCTCACCATCTGCAACATGAGCATCGAGGGCGGAGCACGAGTCGGATACGTGAATCCCGACGCGACGACCTTCGCCTACCTGAGGGGCCGTCCCTTCGCGCCGCAGGGCGAGGCGTTCGACCGGGCGGTCACGTGGTGGACCAGCATGGCGACGGACCCGGACGCCACCTTCGACGACGTGTTTCACCTGGACGCGGCATCGATCGAGCCGATGGTCACGTGGGGGATCAACCCTGGCCAGTCGGCCGGCGTTGGCGAGCCGATCCCGCATCCGGCCGAGGCGCCAGAGACGGACCGGGCGGCCTGGGCCGAGGCGTTGGCCTTCATGTCGTTCGAGCCGGGGCGGCCGATCGTAGGGACCCCCATCGACGTTGCCTTCATCGGCTCCTGCACCAACGCGCGCCTCTCCGACCTGCGGGCCGCCGCCGAGGTGGCGCGCGGGCGAAAGGTCGCCAGTGGCCTCCGCGCGCTCGTGGTCCCGGGGTCGCAGGCGGTGGCCAAGGCGGCCGAGGCTGAGGGTCTCCACGAGATCTTCCAGGCGGCCGGCTTCGAGTGGCGCAAGGCCGGCTGCTCCCTCTGTCTCGGGATGAACGAGGACAAACTGACAGGGCGGGAGATCTGCGCCTCCTCCAGCAACCGGAACTTCAAGGGGCGCCAGGGCAGCCCCACGGGGCGGACGCTCCTCATGAGCCCGGCCATGGTGGCTGCGGCGGCCATCGCAGGTGAGGTGACCGATGTGCGGGAGCTGCTCCGATGAGCGGCGATGATATTCGGCGCCAGAGTGTCGGCCGCGAGATAGCTGGATCTACTAAAGCGGCCTTGTAGCGAGATAGGAAATAGCGTAGGATTAGGATACGACCGCCCTTATGGCACGCTGAAAGCAGCGAAGGAGGCAGTGAAGATGCAGTATAGTGGGTTCCGTAGAATCCTTTCCGTCGTCGGCGTCTCTCTCTTTACACTGGTGGCCTCTGGAATGGGAAGCCGAGCGGCCGGCCAGCAGGAGCTTGCGCCGACCGAGGTGCAGGAAGCCCATCTGAAGGAGCTGCGAGAGGCCAGCGCCGCACCGTTCGAAGCCAAATTCGATGGGGAGACCGGGCGGGTCAAGACGCTACTCGGACGATTCACCGCAATCTCACCCGATCGTCCGAGCGCCGCGCGGGCGTTTCTGGCCCGCAACGCGCGCCTGTTCAAGCTTCGGGCAGACCTCCGAGACCTCCGGCTCTCGCGTCAGGTTGAAGACATCGGTGGAACCAGCCTGACCTTTGAACAGGAGCATGATGGCATTCCGGTCTTCGAGGGCTCGGTCGTTGTCGGGTTCGATCCCGACGGATCGATCATCCACGTCCGGAACGAGCATATCCCCGACCTGACACTTGCGACCACGCCGCTTCTGTCGCCGGACCAGGCGGTGTCGATCGCGGAGTCCGCGCTGGGTACGGAATTTTCGCCGGGCCAGGCGACAGCAAGCCTCGTCGTCGTTCGCGGGGACAAGGGCTACCAGGGCCACCACCTTGCGTGGCAGATCAGCACCGTGTTACGCCAGCCGCGCGGGGACTGGCATCTTTTTGTCGATGCGCGGACAGGGAAGGTGGTGCGCCGGCTGAACCTGATGAAGTCGACGGGCAGTCCTTGCGACGGCTCCTGTAACCCGGATACCGACTGCGGCAAACCCTTCCACAGCCATCCCGTGGACAGGCTCGACGACACGGAGTTGACTGATGCGAGCGACGTTGATTCCGCCCAGTCCTCCTGCAAGCTCAACAACCTGACCAGCGCGACCAACCTGAACGGAAGATGGGCGAACACCATCCGGACCCAGAACCGATTCGGGCCTCCGTACTTGTATCTGCGCAGCCTGAACCAGCCGGCCGTGGACGAGGTGACCGCCTACTATCACGCCAACCGGTCGAAGGAGTACCTGAACAGCTTGAGCTTCTCCGGGGTGATGGACTTCCCTATCAGCATCGACGCGCACGACCCCACGCTCGGTGATAATGCGCACTATGTCCCGTCCGGCGACTACATGGAGTTCGGTGTGGGTGGCGTGGATGACGCGCAGGATCCCGACGTCATCTATCACGAGCTCGGCCACGCCATTCAGGATAACCAGGTCCCGAACTACGGCACGACAGACGAAGGAGGCGCGACCGGCGAAGGCTTCGGCGACTACTGGGCCGCGGCGTTGACGGATGAGGTGTTCGCCACCTCGCTCGGGACGGAATGCGTCGCGGCATGGGATGCGGTATCGTACAACCCATACGACGGAAGCGTAGGCAGCGGTTGCCTTCGCCGCGTGGACGGAACCAAGCAGTACCCGCGGGATTTCGTCTGGGAGGTCCACGACGACGGTGAGATCTGGAGCGCGGCGCTCTGGAACCTTCGCGGAAAATTTGCAGCCGCAGCAACGGCCGACGCGCTGGTGATCAAGAGCCACACATTCCTGTCAAGCAATGCCAACTTCATCAACGCGGCTGATGCGCTCCTCTCGGCCGACAGTGCGATGAACAAAGGAGTCAACGCCAGCGCCATTCACGACGCGATGAAGGCCTACGGCATTCCACGGACGGGTACCGCGGCATCGACCAGCGAGGTGAGCTCGTTTGTGAGCTTCAGTTGTCAGTCAAGGCACCGCTACAAGAACTTCGAGTACAAGGAGTGCCGGTTTACCCGGTCGGGAGCCAAGCGTGTACGACTTCGGTTCAGCAAATTCGACACCGAATCAGGCTTCGACTTCGTGTACATCAGCGATGCGGATTACAAGCAGGTCCAGAAGCTGTCCGGCAAGCCCTTCGGCAGTGGCGCCGGGTTCAGCGCCGCGGTCTCCGGCGACACCATTGTCGCCCGGTTCAAGGCGGACTACTCTATTACCAAGTGGGGCTTCGCCATCGATAGGGTGTACTACTCGACAAGCCAGTGAGGTAAACCCTGCTCGACGACGAGATCACTGACGTGCGGGAGCTGCTCTGGTGAGCGGCGACGATGTCCGGCGGCAGATCGTCGGACGCGGCATCCCACTTCCCGGCCACGATATCGACACCGACCGGATCATGCCCGCCCGCTACCTCAAGAGTGTCACGTTCGAGGGGCTCGAGAGGCACGTCTTCGAGGACGATCGTCGTCAAGCATCCGACCACCCATTCAACCACCCCAAGTACCATGGCGCCTCGATCCTCATCGTCGGCCGGAACTTCGGCTCGGGCTCTTCCCGGGAGCACGCCCCGGAGGGGTTGCGCCGCTGGGGGATCCGAGGGCTGGTCGGGGAGTCGTTTGCGGAGATCTTCATCGGCAACTGCATCGCCCTCGGCCTGCCCTGTCTCACCATGGCACCGGAAGACGTCATTTGGTTGATGGAGACCGTCGCCCGCAATCCCGAACAGGAGATCGTGCTCCACGTGGAGCATCGAGTGGTAAAGTGCGGTGATCGCACCATCCCAGCCAGGCTCGCGGATGCCCATCACCATCAGCTCGTGACTGGCACCTGGAACGCGACGGGTGCCCTCTTGGAGGCAGGCGAGGCGATCGACCGGGTCAAAAAAAGGCTGCCATACATCTCGGGATACTGATTTCATTCCCGCTCCCCCCCAACCTCCCCTTCGCTCGCCTAGGCTTCGACAGGACTCGGCCCAGCGCTCTTCAAAGGTTCCACTTGGGGGGGGAGAAAGCAGGGATGACGGGCACCGCCTGAACTCCACGCTTGTAGCGAGCAACGGGTAGACCGACAGCGGCCGCTGACAGGGAAAGCGCGCGTACGTGTCAGGGGCTGCACCGGAGGACCAACCTCTCGTCGTCCCGCTGCGCCGGATTGTCGCCGACGCCAGGGATGGAAATAAATGGACGCCTATCTGCGTGATATCCCGAAGGCGGAACTCCACATGCACCTCGAAGGTTCCCTGGAACCGGAGCTCATGTTCGAGCTGGCTCGGCGCAACGGCGTGACCCTCCCCTACGCGTCTGTGGAGGCGGTGCGGCAGGCATATGTCTTCGGCAACCTGCAATCCTTTCTCGACATCTACTACGCAGGCTGTCGTGTCCTGCTACGCGAGCAGGACTTCTACGACCTGACGTGGGCCTATCTCTCGCGCGCGGCAGGGCAAGGTGTCCGTCACGCCGAGGTCTTCTTCGACCCGCAGACCCATATTGACCGCGGTCTCGCATTCGGAACGGTGGTCACCGGTATCCGGCGCGCTCTGTTAGACGGGCAACAGAAGCTGGGCGTGTCTACAAAGCTCATCCTCTGTTTCCTGCGCCACCTCAGCGCGGAGGCGGCGATGGAGACCTTTCGACAGGCCTTGCCGTACAAGGACTGGATCGTCGCGGTAGGCCTTGATTCCTCAGAGATGGGCTATCCCCCCGAGCGATTCCGCGCCGTCTTCGACAAGGCGCGCGATGAAGGGTTCCTGGCGGTCGCCCACGCCGGAGAAGAAGGTCCGCCGGAGTATATCTGGCAGGCGCTGGATCTGCTCAAGGTGTCGCGGATCGACCACGGGGTCCGCTGCATCGAAGATGCCCGGCTCGTAAAGAGACTTGCTGCGGAGCAGGTGCCCTTGACGGTCTGCCCGCTCTCTAACGTCAAGCTGGGGGTGTTCCGTTCCCTGGCCGAACACAACCTCAAGAAACTGCTCGACTTGGGACTGTGCGTGACCGTGAATTCGGACGACCCGGCGTATCTGGGCGGATACATTGAGGAGAACTTTCGGGCCGCGCAGGTGGAGCTGAATCTCAGCCGGGACGACATTCATCGGCTTGCGAGGAATTCCTTCCGGGCCTCGTTTCTCAGCCCTGATGAGAAACGCGGCTTCATCCGGGAGCTGGATCAGTTCATCGGACAACGCCGATAGGCAGCGGCAGGGTTGGCCCGGCTGGTGAGAGAAATCGATGACGGTGACTCGAGGGCTCCTGCTTCACAACCAACGTGTCATCAGCTATAGTATGACCACAACGATGGAACTCACCGAGAACTTGTCCACCGACCCGCGAACAACCGAATGCTGACCGCGATGCGGTTGAACCTCGCAAGGGGCGGCACGAGGGAGGAGGACCACATGAAACACCTGACCTCTCTCGGCCCATAATCATGGGCGATACAACAACCCGCTCTCCACGTAGACCGATGGCCACGATTGATTTCCACGTCCATCTGCCTGTGCCGGAGTGGCTTGATGGCGCCCTTGGGTCGTACCTCGAATCGGCCGAGCGATACTTTCGCACGCGGGCGACGGCCCGCCCTATGGAAGATGTCGCAGCCGAGTACGAGAAGCTCGACATAGTCGGCGTCCTCCTCGCTTGGGATGCCGAGACCTCCACGGGGCGGCCTCCACTCTCCAACGAGCTCGTCGCCGGCGTCGTCAAGCGGTTCCCCGATCGCTTCATCGGCTTCGGTTCCGTCGATCCCCACAGGCCCGACGCGGTCGAGCGAGTGCGGCGCCTCCCAGACCTCGGCCTGCTCGGCCTGAAGCTCCACCCGACCATGCAGGGCTTTGACCCCTCGAGCGACGGGGCAATGAGGCTCTTTGAGGCCGCCGCCGAAGCGAGACTCGCGGTGATCACCCACGCCGGGACGAGCGGCCTCGGCGCAGGATGTCCGGGGGGGCTGGGGCTTCGGATTGATTTCGCGCGGCCGATCCTGCTCGATCGGGCTGCAGCCGCCTTCCCCGAGATGCCTATCGTGCTCGCCCACGTCGGCTGGCCGTGGCACCTTGAGGCGCTCGCGATGGCGCTCCACAAGACGAACGTCTTTATCGACATCTCCGGCTGGCGCTACCGCTACCTGCCGCAAGAGGTGCTGCGCGACATGAAGGGACGACTCTCCAGCCAGTTCCTCTTCGGCAGCGACGTGCCGATGTTCTCGCCCGCTGACCTTCTCCAGGAGTTCGCCGCCCTGGAGCTCCCTCAGGACGTGGCCGCGAAGATCCTCTCGGAGAATGCCCATCGACTCCTCGCGCTCAAAAGCTGATATGGCTGTTGAAGGGACCGTTAGGCGGTTCACTGCTGAGCTCTGGAAGTCGATCGAGGCGACGTACGCCGCCATCCTGCGCCACCCATTCCTCATCGGGCTCACCGACGGCTCCCTGCCGCGCGAGAGCTTTCAATTCTACGCGGTCCAGGATGCCTTGTACCTGCGCGAATTCGCCCGGGCGCTGTCGATCGCGGCGGCGCGGGCCCCGCATGAGGATTGGATCATCATGTTCAACGAGCACGCGGCGGGGGCCCTCAAGGTCGAGCGGATGCTCCACGAGAGCTTCTTCAAGGAGTTCGGCCTCAGCCACAAGGAGGTCGCCTCAACGCCGCTCGCGCCGACCAACCTCGCTTATACCAGCTATCTGTTGGCGGTCGCCTACGCGGCCCCCTTCCACGAGGTCATCGCCGCCCTGCTTCCCTGCTATTGGATCTACTGGGAGGTCGGCAAGGAGTTGGAACGGAGCGGCTCGCCCGATCCGCTCTATGCGCGCTGGATCGGGACGTACGCCTCCGAAGAGTTCGGGGGTCTTGTCCGAGCCGTCATCGACGCCACCGACGCGACCGCAGCGCGCCTCCAGGAAGTTGAGCGCGACGCGATGCGCCGCCACTTTCTCGTGACCAGCAGGTACGAGTGGATGTTCTGGGAGATGGGGTACCGCCGGGAATCTTGGCCTCTCTAGTGCCGTTCCAACTAACTTCGCCTAGCGGCAAGGCTTCACCTCGGGACACTCCCTGTCCGAGATCCCGGGACGGGCTCCCGGACCGGGACGACGTACCCGGAAACCCTCTCCCTGCCCTTTCACACCCTCCCTCGGCGCCGAACGCCGACGAAAGTTCAATAATTTTCCTTGACGGTGACAGGCCAGCGTCACAGAATAGGCCCACTTAACACCTTAGCGTTCACCCCAGGTCTTGCCATCAATGAACCGGCGCAGGCC
>CAZCMC010000028.1:0-12724 GCA_964499665.1 uncultured bacterium
AGCTCCTGGTCAAGGCGCTCACGCAGCATCTCACGATCACGACCGTCGTGGGGACCAGTGCCACCGCCCTCCACACCCAGATCTGGACGGCCCTGATCGCCCGGCTGGTCCTCACGTACCTGCAGCTCCGCTCGACCTTCGGCTGGTCGCTCTCCACCCTGGTGGCCCTGCTCCGGTTCCAGCTCTTCCCCCACCGGGACCTCTGGGCCTGGCTGAATGCGCCCTTCACGGGGCCGCCGGCGATCGAGGGATCGGAGCAACTCGTCCTGACGGCGGTCGCCTACCTTGGACAGCAGTGAACTTGCGTCAAACATTTTCTGATTGTGCTAAAGGCCCATATTCGCGCCCGGATGTCCATGAGGAACAGCCAAGGCAGCGGCGTCCTGGATACTTCGTGTATTCTGGCAGAAGGGAGGGCATGGCGGCAGGAGGAGGTGCGCTGGAGAACCCGTCTAACACTAATACAAACGCATTAAATGGTGTTACATTGTCATTGCGAGCGACCAAATAAGCCGAAGCCCAGAGCGAAGCGAAGGGGAGGCAATCTCACAAGCCTTGTCTGCGTGATTGCGAGATTGCTTCGTCCCCTTCGCTTCGCTCTGGGTCCTCGCAATGACACTTCATTTAATGCGTTTGTATTAGCATCTATGGGAAGGCCTCCCGTTTGGGAAAGCCATGAGGTGGATCGCATCCCCATTTCCAGTTCTGCGACCCTGTACCCGCGGCATTTAAAATGGTTTTGGAAAGAAGCGGTACGGAACAGCCTTCATGTAGGCCTGGTATTCTGGGTCTTGACGGAGATGGTCCTCCTCCACCCAAGACCGTACGATTAGTCCAAATAAGACCCCGAACCAGACGATCAGATTATAAGGAGAGAACGTTGTGAGCAGAAAGCCGGTGAAGAAGATAAGCTCGCCGGCGTAGAGGGGGTGGCGCACCCAGCCATAAAGGCCAGAGCGCTTGATTCCGCGATTGGCGGCCACGATCCCGAAGCTCCTCCCCAAGTTCGTCAAGGCGACCATCATGATCATGAGACCGATGGCTTGGAGGATGGAGCCCGCCACTTGTGCGAACGAGTGGTGCCATTCGCCCGGTCGAAATACCATCGAGATCACCACAGTCAACAGGGCCGCCACCCAGTCTTTGATCTGAGTGGAGGTGGACACGCTGGGCCGTCGCGCGATGGTGAGTGTGACCAGCAGCGTGTTGTAGAGGACAAGTCCCAGGAGAATCAGGGAGCCAGTCTGGGCCCATCGATAATAGGCATTCAAGGCGAACCTACCCCACAACAGGGCTAGAATGATATTGCACCCCCAGTGTCCCGCGAGGCGCCAGAGCTTCCGACTTCCGGACGTCATCGCACCTGCTTGCCCCAAACCAAGTTCCCCTCTCACCCCGCTGGAACCCGTCATCGCCGACTCACTTCTTTATCGCGGCCATGGCCTTGAAGATGATGATGTACGAAGGCCCAAGGAGGACCAGCAGCGTCGCGGGGAAGATCAACAACACCAGCGGGAAGACCATCTTGACCGGGATCTTCGCCGCCTGCTCCTCGGCCCGCTGGCGTTGCTTGGTGCGCAGGCTGTCGGCATGAACGCGCAGCGAACGCGCGATGCCGGTCCCCATCCGCTCCGCTTGCAGGAGCACCACGACGAGGGAGGCGACCTCCGCCAGCCCCACGCGCTCCTTCAGGGCCAGGAGCGCCTCCGCCCGCGGGCGGCCCGCCCGGACCTCCTGGCTGACGAGCTGAAACTCCTCGCTGAGCGCCTGTTTGGTGAATTGACGTTCCTGCGCCAGCCGTTGCATCGTCGCATCGAGCCCGAGCCCCGCCTCCACACACACCACCATGAGATCGAGGGCATTGGGCAGTGCGCCAGAGATTTCTTCCTGTCTTCGCTTGACCTGCCGCAGCAGCCACCAGTGAGGTGAGAAAAGACCCGCGGCCACCAGGGCCAAGACCGCGGCCACGTGGCGGGCGCCGTCCCACCCCTTCAGGTGCGGGGCAAGGAACAGGTAGGTCGCAGGGAGCAGCACCGTCAGCAGGATGCGATACCCCTGAAAACCGAAGACGGCGTTCGCGTTGCGGTAGCCGGCCTGGATGAGGAGCTGACGCCACGTCAACTGGGCCTTTGGATTCCGGGAGGGCACTTTCCGCCCCAGCTGCTCGGCGAGGCGCTGCACCCGCCCGGCGACGCGCCGCCGGCCGGCCGCCTCGGCGGCCGCCGCGCTCCGGGGGGCCGCCAGCTGCTGGAGCCGGGCGAGCTGCGGGTCAGGAGTGGGGAGTAGCACCGCGAGCAGGACCGTCGCGCCTAAGGCGGTGGCCACGAACAATAACCCGACCGCAAGGAACACCATCCCATCGCCCTCAGAACAGCTTGATGATCATGATCCGTTTCATGACGTAGTACCCCAAGATCTGCAGCACCACCGCAATCGCCACCATGGTTCTCCCAGTCTCCTCTTTGAACAAGACCAGGATCAGATCCGGCCGGAGGAAGTAGATCATCAGCCCGATGGCCATCGGCATGACCCCGATGATCCTCCCCGCCAGCCAGTTCTGGGCCGTCAGCGCGCGGATCTGCCCGAGCAGCTTGAACCGATCGCGAATCGTCCGGCTCGTATTTTCGAGGATCTCTGTCAGGTTGCCCCCCACCTCGCGCTGGATCAGCAGCGCCGTGGCCAGCAAGTTGAAGTCCAGGTTCTCGACGCGGTCCGCGTGCGCCTGCAGGGCCTCGCGGAGGCCGCGCCCCAGGCGGAGCTGCTCGAACGTCAGGAGGAACTCCTTCGCCGCCGGCTCCGGCATCTCGCGGGCCACAGTCTGAATCCCCTGCAGGAACGACTGGCCGGCCTGGAGCGACCGAGTCAGCACGTCGAGGGCATCGGGCAACTGCCCTGCATAGAGGATCAGCCGCTGGCGCCGGCGCCGCAGGACGTACACGAGCGGGAGGCTCCCCAGGACGGCCCCCCCGAGGGCCGCCCACAGCCAGGACGTGGTCAGGCTCCAGGCCAGCCGGCCGCCGAGGAGTGCCAGGAGGAGCGCCGCGCCCACCACCACGCCGACGCGCTGGGGGATGTCGGCCTGCTCGAGGTACCGCTTGAGGGTGCGCGCGAAGGCGGCCCGGTCCAACCAGCGGTGTAGCAGGGGGAGGCCGCTCAACGTGGCATCGCGCAAGACGCGGACGGGGGCCGTCAGCTGGGGGGCGGCGGTGAAGCGTTTCCGAAGGAGGCGCAATGGCGATCGCTCGGGGCCACCCCACAGGGAGACCCCGACGAGCGCGAGCAAGAAGGCCGCCACGAAACTCAGGAATGTGGCCACGCCCACCATCGCCTAGACCTCGGCCTCCACCCAGTCTTCGAACAGCTCCGTGGGGAGCGGGATCCCGGCCTGTTCCAGGCGCTCCGCGAACTTCGGCCGGATTCCTGTAGCCTTGTGACGCCCAAGCACTGTCCCCTCCTCGTTGATTCCCTCTTTCTCGAAGACGAAGATGTCCTGGGTGGTGATGACGGTGCCCTCCATGCCGACGATCTCGGACACGGACACCACCTTCCGGGTCCCGTCGCTCGATCGGGCGAGCTGGACGATGAGGTCCAGGGCGGCGCAGATCCACTCCCGCAGGGCGCGCTCCGGGATGTTGATCCCCGCCATGAGCACCATCGTCTCCAGCCGGGTCAGCGCGTCGCGCGCCGAGTTCGTGTGGATGGTGCAGAGCGAGCCGTCATGGCCTGTGTTCATGGCCTGCAGCATGTCGAGCACCTCGCTGCCCCGCACCTCGCCGACGATGATCCGGTCGGGCCGCATCCGGAGCGCATTGCGCACCAGGTCGCGCTGGCTCACCAAGCCCGTCCCCTCGATGCTGGGCGGGCGGGTCTCCAGGCGGACGACGTGCTCCTGGTGAAGCTGAAGCTCGGCGGAATCTTCAATGGTGATGATCCGCTCCGTCGCCGGGATCGACCCCGACAGGATATTCAGGAGGGTCGTCTTCCCGCTCCCGGTCCCCCCGGAGACCAGGATGTTCAGACGGGCGCGCACCGCGCCCATGAGCACCTCCGCCATCGCCGGCGTCAGGGTCTGAAAGGCCAGGAGGTCCTTCATCTGCAAGGGGTCCTTCCCGAACTGGCGGATCGACAGGACGGGCCCGGTCAGGGAGACCGGGGGGATGATTGCGTTGACGCGGGAGCCGTTGGGAAGCCGCGCGTCCACCATCGGGGAGGCCTCATCGACGCGCCGGCCGACCTGGGACACGATCCGGTCGATGATGTGCATCAGGTGTGTATCATCCTTGAACACGACATCGGTCAGCTCCAGCTTGCCGAAGCGCTCGACGTAGACCTGCTGGCTCCCGTTGACGAGGATGTCCGCGATGTGCGGGTCCTGCAACAGCGGCTCAAGAGGCCCAAGTCCAAGGGTCTCGTGCAACACCTCCACAATGAGCCGGTCCCGCTCCAGGCTGTTCAAGGGCATGCTCTCGGTCTGGACGAGACCCTCGACGGCGCGCGTGATCTCCGCCTGGAGCACGTCCTGGGAGAGGCGCGCGAGGTTCGAGAGGTCCAGGCTCTCCAGCAGCCGGTGGTGGATGCGGGACTTCAGCTCCTGGTAGGCGTCGCGGGCCTGCCGGCTCTCCGGCTCGGGGACGCCGGGCGACGGCCCGTTCTCGGGCGGCGGCGCCACCGGCCCGAAGAGCCTGTTCAAACGATCACTCAATGCCATGGCGCTCCTCCATGACGTTCTTCACTCTCCCTCAGCGCGAAGGCGCTGCGGCGTAATGAGGTACGGCCCGGTGCAGACTCCCTTGACCGTATCTGACGCGTCCTTTGCGACGTGCCTGCTCCCGAAGGTGAGCAGGTATACAAGCCCTGACCCGATAGTTGCTGTCCCGCACAATGCCACTTTCAGCGGAGCGTGCACAACAGTAAGCAGGGTGCTGGCAGCACCGTAGGCGAACGCGGTGCCCACTGACCCTTGTCCGTCATCAGCGGAGGCGACAGGGGGGGTAAACTGGCTGAGCGCGGCCAGCACGACGAACAGTGCAATTGCGTTGACTCTTCGGGGCGCTCTCATTTCAATCCTCCTCTCCTTTCGCGGATCGCAAGAAATCAAAAGCTCCCGCGCGCAAGAAGCGGCGAAAACCGTTAGAGGTTTGACGTTGTATTGCGTGTGAGCCTTTCCGCCTATCCACTTGCGCCGCCAAGACCATAAATCGAGAGGCGAGAGGAGAGCTCGCGCCGCCGCTGGCCAGCGGCTCGCCGGAAATCAGCGACGCCACCACCGCTTCATCCTCCGGGAAGTCCCAGAGGACCGGGCGCTTGAGCACCTCCTGCACCACCTTGGCGGCCTTCCCGTTGGGGGCCGGGCACCGGGTGAGCAGGAGCTTGACGTTCGCCGGCGGGTAGGCCAGGCGGTCGAAGAGGTCCAGGCACCGCTGCGCGTGGTACAAGCTCGCGACGTCCGGCGCCACGACCAGCAGGAGCTCCTCGGCCGCATCGAGGGCGGCGAGCGTCCGCTCGTCATACGTGGGGGGAGTATCCACCACGACATAGGCGAAGCTCGCCTTCAGCAGCGAGAGAAGCTGGCTGATCCGCAACGGCGAGATCCGGTCGGCCTCCTCGAGCTTGAGGGGCGCCGCCAGCACCGACACCCCCGACGGGTGCTCACACAGCAGGCTCTTCAGGAAGAGGGCGTCGAGCCGGTCCATGTTCACGACCGCGTCGTAGATGGTGTAGGCCGGCTTGAGGTTGAGAAGCAGGCTCAGGTCACCCGCCTGGAGGTCGAGATCTACGGCGACCACGGGCCCGGCCTGGTGCCGGGCAAGCGCCACGGCGAGGTTGAGAGCCAGGACCGTGGTCCCCCGGCCGCCCTTGCAGCCGAACACAGTGACCACCTTCCCGCGCGGGGCGCTCTCCGAGGAGACGAGGGCCCGCTGGCGGGCGATCCGGTGGATGGCGCCCAGCAGCTCCTTCTTGCTCACCGGCCGGACGAGGAACTCCTGGGCCCCGGCCCGCACCGCGCGCAGGATCGTCTCCGCGCGCTGGGCGTCGGCGGTCACGAAGATCGCGCTCTGCGGCGACGCCGTCACCAGGCGCTCGATGAGCGCGAGGCCCGGGTCCGGGGGCGTGCCGAGGTCGAAGAGTACGATCGCCGGTTTGAGCTGGCTGACGAGGTGGGCGCCGGTCTCCGGGTCGGCCGCCTCCGCCTCCACCCGCACGCCGTCGTGGTCCTTCAGCAGGTCCCGCAGCGCGTGGCGGCGCAGGGGGTCGCTATCGATGAGCAGAACCGACAGGGGGGCTGACATCGTTGCTTCTCCCGGCTATTGGACGAGTTGGACAGACTTGAGGAATCCGCCGCAATTGTTATCAGCCATTCCTGCTTGAGCGAACATCCACGTATAACGCCCGATCACATTGTTTGCTTGAATCTCTTCAATGAAGAACCCGCCCATATTCGAGACGAAGAGGGTGCCTCGGCCAGGGTTCGGAGGGTTCCGCGGATCAAAGAACGGAATACGGATCAGACGAGGACTGTCGGTTCCCAAGGGCGACCGCAGGCAGCCCCCTGGAGGGCCACAGCTCGTGTCCCAGAAGGCGGTAGGGTCCAAATCGATGAGAGCCTGCACGCCAGCCCGCGTAGGTCCCACCATGTTCCCGGGCTCGAGCTGGATTTCATCGCCAACACCCACAAAGCTCCTGGGTAGACATGACATGATATTCTCGTTATAGCCGTTGGCGCCAGAGATTGGGTTTCCCCGGTTCACCGGCGGGTAATCAATGGGAAGGAAGATGCCGGGGACTATCGTGTTTCCAGGGCTTCCGATTTTAAGGGTGACCTGGAAGCCGTTATCGTCAGGATACCTGTAGCCTGTCGTGAGAGGGTTATAGATATCGGTCCCACTGTCGAATTTCCCGTTCCCATTGACATCATCCCAACGATCCGGGGGTGACCAGGGCTTGAAACAGTTGCTACTACACATATTGACGACTCGAGCCGTTGCGGTAGCGGACACGTTCGCGGCATCCCAGCCTGAAGAGGCGGCGGTGGCCCGTCCCTTGCCGAAGAGCTGGAGAACCGGCAGCATGAAGAGGGGCATGGGGTTGCCACGCGCCACGTCCCGATGGGTCACGCAGCGAACCTGGTCAATGGTGCCACCCGTGCTGCTCTCGGCGAAGGCGTCAACCCGTGCAGCGGTCAGGAACTGTCCCATGATCGGGGTCTTGCCGGCGAACGCCTTGGTGTCGGCCATGGCTTTGTCCTGGTTGTTCCAGATGAAAAGGGTGTAGGCCCCCGCGAGGGCGCCGGCATCTGCAGCGGTTTGAGCCTGATGCCGGGCCACGTAGAGATAGGGGATGTCGGTAGCCAGGCCGGCGAACGCGATCAGAACGCCCAGGCCCACGGCAGCCCATACCAAGATGGAGCCTTGCTCGCCCTTCGGTAACTGGTTCATCTTCATCTGCGATCGCTCGGCCTTCCCATGGGCCTCTAACGGGAGGGCGCAGTTGCGCCTCCGAACCCCACCGAAGCGCGATCCTCCGGTGGTTCCTTCACGAGGAGTTTTTGCCGCTTTTCCCGCATTAACAGGACGTCGTCGCTCGCCAGTCCGGGCACAGCCCGCCGGGCGTCCCGGCAGAGCGCCTGGGCGTCATCAAGGGCTCTGAGGGCTCCCCGATACCTCTCCTCGGAATACGGGGCTCGCGCTCCCACGAACTGAGTTAAGACCTCCTGAAATTTCGCTTCGGCAGCATGGAATGTTTCGTCGTCAAACTCCGTGTACCCCAGCTCGCCGACGACCCGAGATCGCTCAAGCTCTGTCCAGGTCGCCTTCAGTCGGGTTGACAGAAGCCCAGCCAATCGCAGATTGGTCCGGCCTTCAGTCTCCTTGATCGACCGCAAGGCTTCCCGTACGCGCTGTTCGAGGACAACGGGTGGGCGGAACGTTTGGCTCTCCAACACTCCCTGGATTGTGCTCCGGAGCTGCTCATTTGTGGGGTAGAATGGCTCAAAGCCGTCGCCATGAGCGGCTACGGAGAAGAGGATGGTCACGGCCGCGATCGGTAGCGCCACCATGATCGGCGTTCCGCTCCCCATCGGGTTTCGTCTAAAGGCGAGTCTAGGCATCGGCTGCTCACCTGCCCTGAGGGATCTGGCGGATCTCTTTCTCTTCTGTCGGCGTCATTTTCATCTGCTCCTCCAGATTTGGCACCTTGGCCGCCTCCAGCGGCTTCACAATCTCCGGGGTGACAAAGATGATCAGATCGGTCTCATTCCGCGTGAAGTTCGTGCTCCTGAAGAGAGCCCCCAACACGGGAATATCGCCCAGGATCGGAAACTTCGAGATACTCTTGCGGTCTTCGCTCGACATGAGTCCCCCGATCGCCAGGCTCTGGCCTGGCCTGAGGTCAACGATGGTGCTCGCCCGCCTCGTGCGGAGGGACGGGATCCTGAAGGTGCCGCTAATTATGCCATTCTCGAAGTCCAGCTCGCTCACCTCCGGCATAATTTTGAGGTTGATCGACCCGAGATCGTTCAGCGTCGGCGTGAAGTCCAACCGGACACCGAAAGGCTTGAATTGGATGGTGACTGTCCCGGTCCCTCCTCCACCGGGTACCGGCACCGGGAATTCACCCCCCACCAAGAAGCTGGCGCTGGCCCCGCTGGCGGCGATGAGATTCGGTCGGGCCAATACCTTGACGAGCCCTTTCTGCTCCAGTGCCCGCAACAGGAACCTTGTGTCGTTCACCCTCACTGCTGCGGATAGCCGCTGATCAGTCTCCACTGTGTTCTTCGCCACGTCAAGGACCGTGGCGAGGAGGCCGCCACCCGTTGCCCCGAGGAAAGCGAGGGTAAAGGTGTTTCCTATAGTGACGAAGTCAAGGCCGAGCTCCCGGAGGGCGCTACGGTTCACCTCTGCCACCTCCACCTTCAGCATGATCTGGTGGGGTTCGCCAAGCTGGATCAGGTTGACCACCGTCGCCTTGTCCGGAAGGAACGCCTTGGCGACCTCGGCCGCCCTGGCGATGAGCGAAGGGTTCGAGACGGTCCCCGAGAGAATGACAGAGGTCTGGACAGCTTTCACCCCGATCTCGTCCTGGGGGGAGATCTCTTTCATCGCCTGCTGGAGCAAGGAAAGGGCGCGGGCCCCGATTGCCCCTCCTCCGATGGCAGACGAACGAGTGATCGCTGCAAGACGGGTCACTTGGGTATCCATAACGGAGCGCAGGGCGACGTGGATCTTCCCCTCCTGTAACGCCAGGGCAAGCTGTTGCGCCTGCTCGGGGGTCACGGCCAGCGTCACGGTGGGCACCTCGATGTTCTGCTTGCCTTCCTGCTCGAAGCGCTTCCCAACCGCCAACACCTCTACATTCTGCAAGATCGTCTCGGCGGATTTGCTTGTCGGCTGGTCGGTCTTGGTCGCGATGACGTCCACGCGATCCTTTGGGAGGATGAACCCACTTACCCCGATGACCTCGTTGACCCCGATCGCCATGGCGCGCTTGCCCGACGGCACGAGCACGGACATGATCCCTGGCGCCCCGGCCAGGTCCTTTGAGAACAAGCGATGCTCGAGTATCGGCTCATCGTGAGCGATCTCCCCCCGCACGATGCGCCCCAGCACCTCGCCCGGCTCCGCCACCGCCCCCTGGGGCAGCCCGTCCTTGGGCCAGGCGCGGACGGCGACGTGACTGACGGTGAGGCGGGTGCCGATCGGGAGGTCGGCTGTGGCGATCACGACGGGCCGGAGCTCCAGCCTGGCGGCCCGCGCTCTGGCCTCCTGCTGCCGGACGTACCGGAGGACGAGGAGGCTCGCGAGGAGCCCGCAGGTCACCGACACAGCGAGGATGATGATCATCCGTCCCCTAGACATGTTCCCTTCCTGCGTGCTGATTAGCGCTCATAGCGCATCGTGGCTTGACTGGCCAGCGGGATGATCCCAGTGAAACTGAACCCGAATATCGGACCGAACCCTGTCATATACCTGTAATTGAGCGAAGTGATAACCGTCACCTCGGGAGGGTTCCCCGCCGGGGCCGTATTGGTCACGGAAGCCCCGGTCAACCCGGCGTTGGTGAGGATCCCATTGGCCTTGGTAACCACGGCGCTACTGTTTGCGGTGAGAGGTGCGGTGGTGGCAGCCACCCTCGCCGCCTCCCGAGTGGCATGGTTCATTGTGTTTAAAGTGAGCCAAGCTCGGGCGAATTCGAAGATTCCAAAGCTCATAAGCAAGAACAGAGGGAGGACGAAAGCCATTTCCACGATGGCTGCACCAGCCTGTCCCCCGATGACCGATCCCTGCCTTCGTGGCTTAACCATTTCGTGTCTCCGCTCTCGAGGGCCGGGACTCAGCCCTTGGCAGGGCTTCACCGCCCGCGCCAAGGGCCAAGCCCCCCGCGACCGCCCTTGTCACGCCAGGCATCACGCCTGGAATTAGAGGGCCCCGACGATCGAGGTGTAGGCGCCAACGACCGCCGTCCCAATCGGAGTCAAGAGCACGATCGCTCCTGCAATGACGAGGGCGGCGTAGATCCCGAACTCGGTGACCTGCGATCCCGTCTCATCCGCCAGGGGTCGCAGCATTCGCTCTTTCAGCATGCTCATTGTGGGTCTCCTTTCAATTGATCGTGGTTCACGTACCTTCAGTTCGCAGTTATCCAGTCGACTTCGTTCAGTTCATACGCCAGGACGCTCTCGAGGGCCTGGACTCAGCCCTTGGCAGGGCTTCACCGCCCGCGCCAAGGGCCAAGCCCCCCGCGACCGCCCTTGTCACGCCAGGCATCACGCCTGGAATTAGAGGGCCCCGACGATCGAGGTGTAGGCGCCAACGACCGCCGTCCCAATCGGAGTCAAGAGCACGATCGCTCCTGCAATGACGAGGGCGGCGTAGATCCCGAACTCGGTGACCTGCGATCCCGTCTCATCCGCCAGGGGTCGCAGCATTCGCTCTTTCAGCATGCTCATTGTGGGTCTCCTTTCAATTGATCGTGGTTCACGTACCTTCAGTTCGCAGTTACTCGCCGACCTCCTTCAGTTCATAGGGCCTCACCTCCTTTCCTTTGCCTTACTGACGTTATGTAATAAACCTGATGCAATAAAAATGCCAAGCTCGCTTGAGGCGCTCTTTTCTCGCCTTCGGCGGCTCGCCTGTCAGTGTCGGATCTCAAACCTTAATCGCTTAGCGGTTAAGTCTCAAATGAATCGTTCCATCGTTTCTCAGAGAACCTGACCGTGAAAGGTTGGCTGTGGATCAACGCCGATGACCCGTCCTCCTGCTCGTAGAAGACCTCCAACCGTTGCTGATCGATGTCCACGCAGGCCAAGACAAACTGCGTGAGGTAGCTGGCATCCAGGGGCACGTGGTGCTTCAGGACTTCGATCCCAGGCAGGCCGTGGGTCTCGACCACACACCGGATGAGGTAGACCCGCTTGCCCTGTGGCTGGCGCAGGTCGCGATCCAGCGCCGGCGTGGGCGCCACATCGAGCGGCAAGCACGCCCAGGGGTCCCACACGGGCCATTTGTACGCCAGGTACTGCGCGTTGAGGCGAGCAAGGGCCTCGTCCAGTTCTCCCAGCGACCCAAACGTCTGCCGCTGCCAGAGCTTCCGAGCAAAGACGCTGTTGTGCCCCTCGACGCTCCCGTGGCTCCACGGTTCGCACGGGGGCAGCAGGACCGGGATGACCTCGAGATTGAGCAGGAAAATGAGCAGACGGCTGAGGAATTCCCGACCCTTGCCCGCGGCCGTGAAGACGAACGCGTTGTTCAGCGTCAGGACATCGGCCTTGGGGTAGCGTTGCCAGTCGGGGAGGAGCAATGCGCACGTCGTGGCCATCGAGGGCGCCGGGATCCGGCTGATCCAGCCAAACCGGAACGGCTGAATGTAGTAGTGGGAGGCCAGGTAGAAGGGTCGGGGAGAGGCAGCGAGGAAGCGCGGGCCGATGAAGTCCAGCTTCTCGATGATCGTCCGCAGCCGGCGCAGGCTCTGAACCGGGTAGTGCCGCGCCCGGGCCCCACCCTTGCGGCGTCGACGGCGATGCGGCTGGGCCAAGCCCGCCTCGCGCAGCACGCGCGCGATCCAGGGCCGACAGGGAACGGGGGACGCCGGGAAGCGTCTGACGTAGGCTTGCTGGAGCGCCTCGGGTCCAATGAAGAAGGCCCCCTCCACGACCAGCGCTTGGCGCAGGCGAATAATCCGCGCCCGGTCCTCGGGGGTGTGCGTCCACAACCGTCCTTTGGGCCAGCCCCGACGGTCACGCGTCACGTCCACTGGATCGTGACGTTTGGAATCAACAGAGCTGTCCAAAAATATCACGCTTGTCCAAATTAGCTTTGGAAGTTGAGCCTCCCCCGGCTCTGGTGGGGATGGACGGATGTCCCACTCCGCAGCCGGAACGGAGGCGCAACAGTGAATCGGTGCGTGAGTGTGTGCAGCCAGCGCCTCCAGCTCTTCTCCCACCGGGACCTCTGGGCCGGGCTGAATGCGCCCTTCACGGGGCCACCGGCGATCGAGGCATCGGAGCAACTCGTCCTGACGGCGGTCGCCTCACTTGGACAGCAGACTGGGAGGCCTGACCATCCGAACCGTCCAACCCCGTCCAACACCCCTTGACAACACAGGAGGCCCCCTAGTACTTGGTTGCGAAAGTTAGCGCATAGAAATTGTCGTACCCGCGAAAGCGGGTATCCAGCAAAATCAATGGATTCCCGCTTAAGGACTGCGGGAATGACGTTACGTGTACTAT
>CAZCMC010000029.1:0-7803 GCA_964499665.1 uncultured bacterium
ACGGCGCTCGGCCGGGACAGGGCGGGCGGCTTTTTGAAACCGCGGGTCGATCAGATCCGAAGATGGGATCTCCTCCCGTCGCTGTGTCTGGCAAGCCTCGTCCTGTTTGGGGTCCTCTTTTATGTGTGGCAGCACATCCAGGTCGTTCGGCTAGGATACGAGATCGAACATCTTCAAGCGGAGCGCCTCGCCCTCGTTCGACAAGAAAACGAGTTGCGCTTTGAGGTCGCGCGCCTCAGGTCCCTTCGCCGCGTAGAGGAGATCGGCCGGCGTCAGCTTGGACTCACGAGCCCGGTGTCCGGTCAAGTCATTCTGGTTGAGTAGGTTTCGAGGGGCATGATATTGCCGACCCGGCACAACAACCGTACGCGTACGGCATCATCGTGGCAGACCGATGGGAAGCCCTCCTCAGACTCGCGGGGCCGACATCGGCGCCGGATGATCGTGCTGTTTCTCTCGCTCGCCGCAGCCCTCGCCATCATCTCCGGTCGCCTCTTTTCCCTGCAGGTGCATCAGCATCCGAAGCTGGTCGAGGCGGCCAACCGCCAGTACCGGCGGCTGGTTCCGCTGGTCTCGCGCCGCGGAACGATCTATGACCGCAACGGCCGCGAGTTTGTCGGCAGCCTTCGGGTCTCCTCGATCTTCGCCCAACCTCCCCAGGTGGAGAACCGGGAGCGAGCCGCGTCCGACCTGGCCAAGGCACTGGGCCTGCCTGCCAAAAAGGTTTTTGAGCGGTTGAAATCAGATAAACCCTTTGTTTGGATCAAGCGACGGGTTTCCCCCGAGGAGGCGACGGCCGTCTCGCAACTGGGCCTCAGGGGGATCGCGAGCATCGCTGAAAGCAAGCGGTTCTATCCGAAACAGGAGTTGGGGGCGCACCTGCTGGGTTTCGTGGGGATGGACGATCGAGGGCTGGAAGGGCTGGAACTCCAGTACGACGACTGCCTGGCCGGGAAGCCGAAGTGGGTCGTGCGAGAACAGGATGCGTTGGGCCGGCCGATCTTCAGAGAGGAGGCGGGCGAAGCGCAGGGCTGCGATCTGTACCTGACGATTGACGAGGTGATCCAATACGTCACGGAACGGGAGCTGGAAGCGGCTGTGGCGAAGTCTCAGGCCTCAAGCGGGACGGCCATCGTCATGGACCCGCTGACCGGCGAGATTCTGGCACTCGCCAACTACCCGACCTTCAACCCCAACCACTACGCCGAGGCCTCCTCATTTGCCCGGCGGAACCGGGCAGTGGCCGATTACTATGAGCCGGGGTCGGCCTTCAAGATCGTCGCGGGGGCCGCGGCTCTGGAGGAGCGGCTCGTGCGGCCCGGAGATCGGCTGAACGGCGAGGATGGGGCTATAGAGGTAGGCGGGATCACGATCCACGATCACGAACGATTCGGGATCATCACCTTCTCTGAGATGCTGGCGCATTCGAGCAATGTTGGTGCCATCAAGGTCGGTATGCGGCTGGGCAAGAGCCTCTACTATGATTACATCAGCGGTTTCGGGTTCGGGAATCTTACCGGCATCGATCTGCCTGGTGAGACGCCGGGCAGGATCCGACGCCCGAAGGATTGGTCGGCTCTGTCCCTGGCCTCCCTCTCCATCGGCCAGGAGCTCTCGGTCACCCCCCTCCAGATGCTGGTGGCGGTGAGCGCGGTGGCGAACGGTGGCACCCTGGTCCGTCCCTATGTTGCCAGGTTGGTCAAGGCAGCCGACGGCAGGGTTGTCCGCCAAGGCTCACCCGTGCAGCTCCGGCGGGTGATCACAGAGGGAACAGCCAGGACCCTCACGAACATCCTCAAGGGGGTTGTCACGGACGGGACGGGGAAGGCGGCTGCAGTTCAGGGGTTCGAGGTGGCTGGGAAGACAGGGACCTCCCAGAAGGTGGAGCGCGCGACCGGCCGCTACTCCCGCCAGAAGGTAGTGGCGTCATTTGTCGGGTTTATCCCGGCCGAGCAGCCGCGACTGGCGATCATCGTGGTCATCGACGAGCCGAAGATACTGCAGTGGGGTGGATCGATCGCCGCCCCGACGTTCCGTGAGATCGCCAGGGAGTCGCTGAAGTATCTCAGGATCTCACCAGCCGCCGGAGGGCCGTTTCGGCTGGCAGAGGGGATGCTCGGTGCGGCTTCTCGCCTTAATTGAAGGGACTGAGTATCAGGTCCTCCACGGTCCCCTCGATGTGGATGTCGGAGGGGTCCGGTACGATTCCAGACAGATCAACCCCGGGGATCTCTTTGTTTGCATCAGGGGGTTCGCCCTGGATGGCCACGACTTTCTGCCCACCGCCTGGGCAGCGGGGGCCGTGGCGACGCTTGTAGAGCGAATCGATCTGCCGGAATCTGTACTGCGTGGTGGGACGGTGGTGAGGGTGAGCGACTCCCGGAAGGGGCTTGCCCTGGCCGCCAGCCGGTTCTACGATCATCCCTCCCGAAGGCTCACCCTGGTGGGTGTGACTGGAACCAACGGCAAGACCACCACCACCTACCTGATCGAGTCGCTGCTGCAGCGTGCCGGGCATCAGGTTGGACTGGTCGGCACCATCGCGTATCGCTGTGAGGGGATGGAGATGGACGCGGCGAGGACGACACCGGAGGCCCTCGATCTTCAAGAGCTCCTCGCGCGGATGGTGCTGCTGCGGGCCGACAGCGCCGTGATGGAGGTCTCATCCCACGCGTTGGCTCTGCATCGCGTCGACGGCTGCGAGTTCGATGTCGCGGTATTCACCAACCTCACCCAGGATCATCTTGACTTTCACGGCACCATGGAGGCGTACCAAAGAGCCAAGCTCTCCCTGTTTGAAGGTCTCGGGGCCGACGCAACCAAATCCACGGAAAAGGCGGCGGTGATCAACCTCGACGATCCCGCCGCCCCGCTGTTTCTCAGGGCAGCTCGCACCCGACATTATACCTACAGTCTGACGCAACAGGCGGACCTGGCGGCGACGGAGATCCACATCACCCAGGATGGCGTTCGCTGTCGGCTCCAGACCCCGTGGGGGGCGACGGCGATCCACTCCTCCCTGCTGGGACGCTACAATCTGTCCAACGTCCTGGCGGCCGCGGCGACAGGGCTGCACCTGGGGGCGAGCCTTGCGGAGGTGGCCGAGGGGATCTCTGAGTTACGGCATGTCCCTGGACGGTGCGAGCGGGTGGAGGAGGGGCAGGAGTTCGGAGTCATGGTCGATTATGCGCATACCCCCGACGCCTTAGGTCGCGTCCTTGAGATGGCGAGGGAATGCTGCCCTGGCCGCCTGATCGTCCTGTTCGGATGCGGTGGCGATCGGGATCGAGCGAAGCGGCCTCTGATGGGAGAGGTCGCGCTCCGGCTGGCCGATTTCACCGTGATCACCTCCGACAACCCTCGCGGAGAAGACCCTCAGCGGATCATTCAGGGGATCGAGGCAGGAGCGAAAAAGGTGTGGGGTCCGGGTAAGGGGTATGTTATAATTTCTGACCGAGCGATGGCGATTCGCGAGGCCCTCTCGCTGGCGCAGCGAGGCGACATGGTGGTGATTGCCGGGAAGGGTCACGAGACCTATCAAATCCTCGGCGATCGCACGATCCCTTTCGACGACCGGCAGGTGGCCCGGGAGGCGCTCCGAGAGCTGGGGTTCGGGAGAGGATGATGGCGTATAGGGTCCGGGCGAGCGAGATGGCGTCCGCGTCCTCCGGGCGGCTGCGTTGGGGCGATCTGCAGTCGGAGATTGCAGCCTCCTTCACCGATGCCCTGACGCCGAAGCCAGCCGACCTGTTCATCGCCTTCTCGAGCCCGCGCTCGGGTAGAGATGCCTCTCCCTCACAGGTAGCGACGAAGCGCCTCCGCGACGCCGTCTGTTCCCAACTCTCCGATCACCCCATCCTTCACGCGGCCCCCTCGATCCAGGTGGATGATTCCGTTCGGGCCCCCTGGACAGACTACCGGCCTTACCGACAGCCGCGTCCTTCTCTGCTCGCAACAGTCGCGGCGCCAGCGGGCAGCCGAGGGCCGGGCAGCATAAGGACAGGTTCGGCGTGATGCTCTTGACCGCGAGGGCATGAGGTTGACGGGGCGGCGATCGATCATCGGCGGGCATCCTCACGGTCGGGGGAAAGGAATCGACAGGTTCCGGCAGGCCATGAGGTGGCGGTGTGCTGACACGTGTCAATGACCTGGACACCCATTTTACTCTTTGTGGGGAGGGTGAACCAGTCGTCTTGCTTCACGGATGGGGCACATCTGCCGAATCGCTGGGCGGCATCGCCAAGGCCCTGGAGGATCAGTTCCGGGTCCTTGCCATCGACCTGCCGGGATTCGGGTGGACCCCCCCTCCTCCTGCAGCATGGGGGACCCGAGAGTACGCGGCCCATGTCGAGGCGTTCATGGAGTCGAGTGGTATCCCTACCGCGAATCTTATTGGTCATTCGTTCGGCGGGCGAATCGCACTCGCCTTGGCAGCGCAGAACCCGCATGGGGTTCGACGCCTTGTGCTTGTGGCCAGCGCGGGGATTCGGGCGAACCTCCGGCCACGCTACTATCTCAAGATTGGAGCGGCCAAACTGGCGAAGCGGGTCTTCTCATGTCCCATCTGGGGGAGGCTGGGCGAGCGAATCCTTTCCATGGTCCATCGGAGGGTAGGGTCACGTGACTACCGAAACGCAGGACAGATGCGAAGGACCTTGGTCAGGGTGGTCAACGAAGATCTGAGGGATATCCTCTCCTCCGTCCAGGCCCCCACGCTGATCATCTGGGGCGACAGAGATCTTGAGGTATCGAGATCCTCAATGGAGATCATAGCGGGTGGGATACGGAGCTCCCAGCTAGAGATCATGGAAGGGGCCGGCCATTTTCCGTTTGTAGACATGCCTGAACGCTTCGGCAAGCTCGTGAGGGACTTCCTGTGTCGAGGGGGGAGGTGATGGCTTCACCGATGGCGCGCCTGCCTCGCCTCTTCTACCCGGCCGCGGAATCGCTCCTGTCGTATGGAGTGGTGGCGGCGAAGCGGCATCTGGACTTCGTGTATCTCGCGCAGCTGGAACGCTACAGGAGCCTCCGCCTGTGCGGCTGGATCCCCCGGCACTGGAGGATCGCACTCGACGCTCGGGAGGCCCTCGTCCAGACTGCGGTCCTTGCTGCCGGGCTCGTCTTCGCAACCCTTCACCTCCCTGTCGTTGTGTTTTACGTCGTCTGGGTGGCAGCCGGGATGTGGCTTGCGGCACGTCGGTGCTCCCTTCAGATGAGCCAACGCCTGCAGTTCACGCCCCGCGCTGTCCGTCTTAGCATCGTCACTCTCATCCTGGCACTGGCCATCGTGCTTGCGACCGCGATGTTCGTCCTGGGCTTGCTCTCCCTGCTCCCGGTCGGCTCCGGTCCCCTCGCCGTTGCTATCGGCCTGGCCGCCGGGTTGGCAGTCGCCTCCGGGGTGGCAGCGGGAACGGTCCTATTGGCGAATCTGCTCCTGACTCCGCTGGAGCGGGCAATCAACGGGCGATTTGTCCTTCAGGCCGCACACCGCATGCGCACGTATCCCGGACAGGTCGTGGGGATCACGGGCAGCTATGGCAAAACAACGACGAAGTTCATCACCGCTGCGTTGCTTGAGAGGCGTTACCCGGTCTTGAAAACCCCGGACGGTGTCAACACGACCATGGGCATTACCCGGATCGTCCGTGAGGATCTTCGTGACGACCACCGGTTCTTCGTTGTCGAGGTGGCTGCCTATGGTCCGGGCGAGATCCGAGAGGTCTGCGCATTCCTCCGACCCAGGCTCGGTATCCTCACGGCGGTGGGGGTCCAGCATCTCGAGCGGTTCGGCACGCCCGAGCGGATCGCCGAGACGAAGTACGAGCTGATCGCCTCGCTCCCACCGGATGGCGTGGCGATCATGAACGCCGACGACCCGGGCTGTCTGCCTCTGATCGATCGCGCGAGGCAGGAAGGCAGGCGCACGATCATCTATGGGATCGGCGAGGACGCGAGGACCTTGGATGTCAGGGGGAAGAACATCAAAACCTCCAGTAGAGGTTCGGCCTTCTGTGTGCAGACCGAGGCTGGCACGGCTCTGCTTGAGACCAAGCTGTTGGGGAGTCTGAACATTGCCAACATTCTGGGCGCTGTGGCCGCGGCCCTGGAGTGCGGCGTGCCCCTTGAGGAGATTCGGGCGGGGGTCGCGTCGCTGACGCCGGCGCCAAAGCGCCTTGAGGTTCGGGAAGAGGGTGGCCTCGTCAAGCTGATCGATGTGGCCAACGCCAATCCTCGGGGCGCCCAGATGGCCCTGGAGGTCCTGGGTCAGTTCGGGGGCGGCGCGAAGATCTTGATCACGCCGGGCTTGGTGGAGTTGGGCCGGATCGAGGCCGAGGAGAACCGCCGCCTGGGTCAGGCTGCCGCGGCGGTCTGCGACTACGTGGTGCTTGTTGGGCCGACGCAGACGCTGCCGCTGCGCGAAGGGCTTCGCGAGGGCGGCTTCCCTGACAGTCATGTGCTGGTGGCCCGACATAGCGATGAGGTAGCAGACTGTTTGAAGGACATCGTTCGGCAGGGCGATATCCTTCTGTATGAAAATCGCCTGCCTGATACCTACCTGGAACTGCCATGAGCAGCGCCGTCAAACGAATAGGCCTGATCTTCGGAAGTCGCTCCGTCGAGCGAGAAGTCTCGGTGATGACCGCCAGCAAGGTGTACGAAGTCCTGCTGAGGTTGCAGGACCAGTTTGAGACCGTCCCCATCTTCCTGACCGCGGAGGGCACCTGGCTGGTCGGCGAGGCGGTTCGGGACCTGCTGTCCGTCGACGCGGAGATTCGGAGGCTTGCTGACCTCAGCGCGCATGTGGCACCCGCTGAGAAGGCCAAGATCGATGCGGAAAAGCTGAGGCTGAGCAAAGAGCGATACGCGCCGCAACTCCAGAATCTTGACCGCGGTCAGCAGGCCAAGGAAGCTCAACCGCTTTTCCTGGCGCCCGACCCGTCGGTGGGCTCGCTCGTGTCCGGCCAGGAACGGAGAGCGTGGCTGGGTAGGCAGCTCCATCCTACGATCGATGTCGCCTTTCCGGTCATCCATGGGACGCACGGGGAGGATGGCAGTATACAAGGCCTGTGTGAACTGGCGGATCTCCCGTACGTCGGTGCTGGCGTGGTCGCCTCGGCGGTTGGAATGGATAAGATTGTCTCCAAGCTGGTGTTCCGCGGCGCCGGTCTTCCCGTCGTTGAGGGCATAGCGTTCACGCGAAGGCAGATCTTGGAGGATGATGCTACAGCCCTGAAGGCGCTGGAGAGCCAGCTTCAGTACCCTGTAGTGGTAAAGCCGGCGGTGGCGGGCTCGAGCATCGGCATCGCGATGGCGAGCGATGCGGCGGGGGCACTGGTCGCCTTGCGGACGGCGATGCGCTTCAGCCAGCGAGTGTTGGTGGAGCGGGCCGTTGAGAATAGGCTCGAAGTCCAGGTTGGCGTTCTCGGGAACCATACCCTGAACGTTTCCGAGTGCGAGGAGCTGGTCCGCTCCGGTTCGATCGTCAGTTATCAAGAGAAGTATTCGGAGAATACGCAACCGGGGAGCGCCGACCTTGCCCCGAGCATCATCCCCGCCAGGCTTCCCCATGTGCTCGCTGAAGAGGTCCGGCGTCTGGCAAGAGAGGCCTTTGAGGCAATCGACTCGCGCGGGATCTCTCGCGTCGATGTCCTCATCGATGCCACCAGGATGGAGCCCTTCGTGAATGAGATCAACACCATGCCCGGGTCTCTCTCCTTTGCTCTCTGGGAGGCCAGCGGGATCAAGCCGACAGAGCTTGTCTGCCGGCTGGTTGAGTTGGCGCTTGAGGCCCATCGGGAAAAG
>CAZCMC010000029.1:7903-12171 GCA_964499665.1 uncultured bacterium
ATCATCTTCAATGTCTTCCGGTACGTCACCTTCCGTACGGCGGGCGCCATTCTCACCGCACTCTTGTTCAGCCTCCTGCTGGGACCCATCCTCATCCGCAAGCTGCGTGAGTCGCAGATCGGCCAGAGCATCAGGCACGACGGCCCGGAGAGCCATTTGAAGAAAGCGGGGACGCCCACGATGGGAGGCCTCCTGATACTGACCTCGATTTTCACCTCCACGCTGCTCTGGGCGAATCTTACGAATCGGTACGTCTGGCTGGCGCTCTTCTGCGCGGCCTGGATGGGGGGAGTCGGCTTCGCCGACGACTACGTAAAAGTGGTCGGCAAGAGCAGCAAGGGACTCTCGGTCAGGACAAAGCTGATCTGGCAGATGATCCCTGGCCTGATGATCGGCGTCTACCTCTATGTCATGCCGGTGGATTCCTTCACCACCAAGTTGGCGATCCCGTTCTTCAAGCGCTGGATGCCCGACCTGGGGTGGGCGTACGTGCTGTTCGTTGCCCTGGTCATTGTTGGTAGCTCGAACGCCGTCAACCTGACCGACGGACTGGATGGGCTGGCCATCGGCCCGATCCTGATGGCCTCCGCCTCGTACACGGTCCTCGCCTACGTTGCTGGACATGCCACCATCGCCCGCTACCTCCAAGTGATCTTCGTGAAAGGGAGTTCCGAGCTGACCGTCTTCGGCGGGGCCATCGTGGGCGCGAGTCTGGGGTTCCTGTGGTTCAACGCCTACCCCGCCCAGCTCTTCATGGGCGATACGGGCTCCCTGGCGCTGGGGGCTGCCCTGGCAACCATGGCCATCCTGGTGAAGAACGAGCTGCTCTTGCTTATCGTGGGCGGGGTCTTCGTGGTGGAAGCGATCTCGGTCATCCTCCAGGTCTTCTCCTATCGAGCGACCGGCAGGCGAGTCTTCCGAATGGCGCCGATCCATCACCACTACGAGCTGAACGGGATGGCAGAGCCCAAGATCATCGTCCGATTCTGGATCATCTCATTCATCCTAGCCCTTCTCTCCCTGACGACACTGAAGCTGAGGTGAAGGTGTTGAGAGAAGTTTCGAGTTTCGAGTTTCGAGTTTCGAGTTCCAAATGTGGCGTTTCAGGTGTAGGGGCGACCCGGCGGGTCGCCCCTACCCGGAACCCGGAACCCGGAACTGCATGGCGGTAGCCATGCTGGATCTGACTGGCAAGCGGGTGGTGGTCGTTGGGCTTGCGCGCTCCGGGGAGGCGGCCTGTCGTCTACTGCTCAAGCGGGGCGCATCCGTCATCGGCACCGATCAGCGAGGGGAGCGTGAGCTTGACGGCGATCTGGTCGGCCTGGAGCGAGATGGGGTCATTCTCGAATTGGGTGGGCATCATACAGACCGCTTGCTCTCGGCCGATCTCATCGTGGTGAGTCCCGGGGTTGATCTCCGCGGGCCGCTGTTTCAGCGAGTCCGGGCAGCCGGTATTCCGCTCATCGGCGAGGTAGAGCTGGCCTTCCGGTGTAGCCAAGCCACCTTCCTCGGGGTGACCGGGACCAATGGCAAGAGCACGACCACCACCCTCTTAGGCGCCATCCTGAAGGAAGCCGGCCTGCCTTCGCACGTGGCCGGCAACATCGGCACCCCGCTGTGTGAGGTCGCACCAGGCCTGCCCGCAGGCAACCTGGTGGTGACGGAGCTGTCGAGCTTTCAGTTGGAGACGATCGAGCGGTTTCGACCACACGTTGCCCTGCTTCTGAACCTGGCCCCGGATCATCTGGATCGGTATGACAGGGTCGAGGACTATTACCAGGCCAAGGCGCGCATCTTCGAGAACCAAGCGCCGTCGGACGTCGCCGTCGTGAATGCTGACGACCCGATGGTCCTCGACGCGGCGCGGAAGGCCGTCGCGAAGAGGGTCGCGTTTAGCCGGAGGCAACGCCTCGCCGAGGGCGCCTACCTCGACGCGGATCAGCTCATCGTCGCCTTGTCGGGGACGCGGGAGACCATCTGCCGATGGAACGAGGTAAGGATTCAGGGGGTGCACAATCTGGAGAATGCCCTCGCTGCCAGCCTCGCCGCAGCGTTGGTTGGCGCGCCGACGAAGGCGATTCGGAGGGGACTTGTCCGGTTCGAGGGACTTGAACACCGCCTGGAATTCGTCGCCGAGGTCGGCGGCGTTCAGTATGTCAATGATTCCAAGGGGACGAACGTCGGGGCGGTGGCCCGCTCCCTTGAGAGCTTTACTGTCCCGCTTGTGCTCATCGCTGGTGGACAGGATAAGATGAGCGACTTCACCCCCCTTGCGCCCCTTGTTCGGGAGCGGGTCAAGCGCCTGATCTTGATTGGCCAGGCGGCGGCCAAGCTGCAGGCTCAACTCGATGGCGTCTGTTCCATGGAGGAGGCCGGCAGTCTTGAGGAGGCGGTCCAGCGCGCCGCAGCGGTCGCATCGCCCGGAGAGGTTGTCCTGCTCTCACCGGCCTGCGCCAGCTTCGACATGTTTGCCGACTTCGAGGAGCGAGGACGGGTCTTCAAGGAGGCGGTCCGGAGGCTCGCGTCGTGACGGCCAAGCGGCTTCCCTATGATCGGCTGCTGTGCACCGTTTCCCTCCTCCTGGTCGGGGTCGGTGTCGTGATGGTCTACAGTTCGAGCGCCATCAAGGCCCAGATGAAATACGGCGACCCATTGCTCTTTTTGAAGAAGCAGCTCCTCTGGGCCGTGGTCGGGTTGGCGGTAATGGTCTGGGCCATGCACCACGATTACCGCGCATTCCAGCGGTACGCCCCCGTGCTGTTCCTGGCCTCGTTTCTGCTCTTGCTCCTGGTCCTGATCCCGTCTGTTGGGGTCAAGGTCAACGGCGCGCGACGCTGGCTCCGGATGTTCGGGTTCTCCTTTCAACCTTCCGAACTCGCGAAGCTTTCCCTGATTCTGCTCCTGGCCAAGTTTTTCGCCGGGAGGGCCGATCGCGTGGAGAGCTTTGTTCAGGGGTTCCTGCCACCCCTTCTCCTCTCCGGACTCTTCTTCGGACTGATCGTGCTGCAGCCCAACTTTGGGACAGCGGCCGTGCTGCTGCTTGCGGCCATGGCGCTGTGCTTCGTTGGCGGAGTCCGTCTGACACAACTGGGCACCGCGCTCTTCACCCTTGGGGCTCTCTGCTACCTGCTGGTGCAGGCTCACCCCTACGCCAAGGCCAGGCTGCTGGCTATCATGGATCCGGCTCGCGCCTCCTCCAAGGCAAGCTACCAGATCCACCAGTCGTTCTACGCGTTGGGTCCGGGTGGGATCCTGGGACGTGGGCTTGGCGATAGTATCCAGAAACTCTTCTACCTGCCGGAGTCTCACACCGAGTTTATCTTCGCCATCGTTGGCGAGGAGATCGGTTTCATCGGGGCCCTGCTGGTGATCTTCCTCTTTGGTATCCTCCTGTGGCGTGGGGTTCGGATTGCCCTGCGCGCGCGGGACCTGTTTGGTACCTATGCGGCGATGGGAATCACCTTTGCCGTCGTCTCACAGGCGGCCATCAACCTTGGCGTGGTCACCGGGCTGCTCCCCACGACCGGTGTGCCCCTGCCGTTCATCAGCTTCGGCGGGTCCTCTCTGGTCACCACCCTCCTGTGCATGGGGATCCTCCTGAGCATCTCGCGCTCCCAGGTGACGAGGAGTCGGTCTTCGTGAGAATCCTCATCGCTGGGGGTGGGACAGGAGGGCACCTTTTTCCTGCGATTGCGTTGGCCCACGAGCTGAGGTCCAGGTTTCCGGACTCCTCCCTTCTTTTCGTCGGCGCCGAGGGGGGCATCGAGGCGTCCCTGCTGGCAAAGGGAGGCTGGGACTTCGAAGGAATCAGGGCGTCCGGGCTGCAGGGCAAGAGACTGCCTCAGCGCCTTCGAAGCCTCGCACTGATCCCGTCGGGTCTCGTCCGATCGCGGTCGATCCTTCGACGGTTCTGCCCCGACACCGTCGTCGGACTTGGCGGCTATGCCTCCGTCGCTATGGTGCTGGCGGGGGTGCTCGCCAGGATCCCGACCATCATCCACGAACAGAACGCCTTTCCTGGCCTAGCCAACCGGTGGCTGGGGAGGAGCGTCGATCTCGTGGCTGTCGCCTTCGAAAGGACGTCGGTCTTTTTTCCGAAGGGTAAGGTTCGGGTGACCGGCAATCCCGTTCGAACAGAACTGTTCGGCGTGGACCGGGTCGCGGCGGCGACGCGGCTCGGTCTCGATCCGGATCAGTTCACCCTGTTGATCTTCGGTGGCAGCCAGGGGGCTCATCGGTTGAACCAGGCCGTGTTGGAGGCGCTTCCC
>CAZCMC010000030.1:0-12154 GCA_964499665.1 uncultured bacterium
CGCCGAGCTGCTCGTGGCCCGGCATCTCTAGTGTTCTGAGTCGCTGATTCGCTGATTCGCTGAATAAGATCCCCTCTCCCCTGCGTGAGAGAGTGTGCTGAGTCTTAGTACGATCCCCTCTCCCCATTGTGGGAGAGGGCGAGGGTGAGGGGGGTCTCAAAACAGGAGCGCCGGAATCGCGCTCCTGTTCGTGTTTCCTGGCCCATGGCAACCTTCAAGCTGACGATCGAGTACGACGGGACAGAATACCACGGCTGGCAGGTACAGCCTGGAATGAACACTATTCAGGGGGTGCTTGAGCATGCCATGGCACGGATCATCGGGGCGCCGGTCCACGTCAAGGGCGCGGGTCGGACAGATGCCGGGGTCCACGCTCTCGGCCAGGTGGCCAGCCTCCGCGCTGATTTCCGATATCCACCCGACACCCTCCGACGGGCCTTGACCAGCCTGCTGCCGCCCGACATCGTCGTAACTCGGGTGGAGGTGGCACCGGAGGACTTCGACGCGCAGCGCTGGGCCCAATGGAAGCGGTATCGGTACACGCTGCTCACGCGCCCGTACCCCTCCGCCCTTGAGCGCCGTTATACGCTCTTTGTCCCTCGCCCGCTCCGGATCGATGCAATGGCCGAGGCAGCAGAGGTGTTCATCGGGCGGCACGATTTCACGTCATTCAAGGCGGCAAAGAGCTCGGTTGAGCAACCAGTTCGCCAGGTATACGTGGCCCAGGTTCGCCAGGAGGGAGATCATCTTCTCTTTGAAATCATCGCGAACGGCTTCCTGCGCCACATGGTTCGAATCATCGTGGGCACACTCCTGGACATTGGGCGAGATAAACTCACGCCTGGAGATCTTAAAGTAATACTTGAGGCTAAGGACCGCAACAAGGCTTCAAAAACGGCCTCTGCCCATGCCCTGTGCTTTTTAGAGGTCAGCTATGAGTCTTTTCACCTGAAGGATGCGTAATCGCCCAGAGATGGTCGTGATGGCTTACCGAGTAGTTTGACCTTCGTTTGATTGAACCCCACGCGGAGCCATGAGTCTAACGAGGCATCGGGAGGCCCGCATCGAAACCACAGCCTCCGGCTCTCCTCTCGAGGGTTCCTTCTCCTCACGGAGGAGCTTGTTGTGAGTTGAGCCGAGCAAAGGTCGGGATGGCTGGCCTGCCAGCGGACGTGCATAGTCAAGGTGGATTGAGAGGACAACTGAGGGGATGTTAATCTAATCGGAGACATCGTATCACTTGTGAGAGAGAGGAGCGGGAAAACTGATGATCCAGCAGCAGATGACGAAGGTCGACCGCCGAGCGAAAACCATTGGCGGGGTTCTCCTTCTCATTGGGCTTTTGGGGGCCCGGGTCGCCATAGGCGATGAGGGACAGGGAAAGACAAAGGAGCAGAGAGTGGCTGCAATAGTTGATGAGCAGGTGATCACGATGCAGGAATTGGAGAACGCCCTCGCTGCCCAGCTTGCGAAGCTCCAAGAGCAGAGGTACCAGCTTATTCAGTCGAAGTTGGACGAGCTGATCGAGGGGCGCCTCCTCGAACAGGAAGCCAAGCGGCGCGGAATGACGGTGGCGGCTCTGCTCAAGGCTGAGGTCTCCTCAAAGGTGCCGGAGGTGACCGATGCGGAGGTCACGTCATTCATCACCGAAAACAAGGCTCACCTTCGAGGGGAGACGGCGGAGCTTCGGCCCAAGGTCCGCGACTACCTGAGAGATCAGAAGGTCGCTCAGCAGGTAAAGGTCTTTGTGGCACGCCTCCGGCAAGGCGCGAAGGTCGCGATCTTTCTTGAGGAGCCGGAGCCGATCCGGGTCGCGGTGAAGGGGGAAGGCGCCTTCGTCAAGGGTCCCAAGGACGCTCCGGTGACTCTGGTCGAGTTCACGGACTTCCATTGCCCGTTCTGTGGGAGAGCCGTTGCCACACTCAAGGATGTGATGCGGGAGTACGATGGGAAGATCAGGTGGGTGTTCCGAGACTTTCCCATCGCCAGCCTTCACCCCAGGGCGGCGAAGGCGGCCGAAGCCGCGAGATGCGCCGGCGAGCAGGGGAAGTTCTGGGAGTACCATGATCTCCTCTTCGAGTCGCAATCCCCGGCGACGATTGAAGATTTCAAGCGATCTGCTGAACAGTTGAAACTCGACCTCAAGAGCTTCGGGCAGTGCCTGGACAGCGGGAAGCACCAGGCGGCGGTCGAGGCGGACGTGCAGGAGGGTGCCCGTCTTGGGGTCACCGGGACGCCGACCTTTTTCATCAACGGGCGCATATTGGTCGGCGCCCAGCCGCTGGAGAGCTTCCGCAAGATCATCGAGGCCGAGCTCCGCGTCAGGTCGAACTAAAACAAAAGCGCCAAATCCAGCTACATCGTCATTGCGAGCGACTGAAAGGAGCGAAGCAATCTCCGAGATTCCTCGCGGAGTTTATACTGAGCTAAGCGAATGTGCTCGGAATGACCCTTCGACTCGGCTCAGGGCGGCCCTTTCAGGTCAGATTGCGGAGCCTGCCCTGAGCGCAGCCGAAGGGTCACTTCGCTCCTTCGCAATGACATCACCTCACTTAAAGCGTTTGCGCTAGCTGGCTCCAAGCCCATCCTTTCCCTTCAACTGTTCACAGCTCTCCCTACTCGCCCACCAGCCATCGCTTGCTCCTTGCGCAACACGACTGCCTGTGTTAACGTTCTCAATCGGTTAGGGGGCGCAATAGGTCAGGAGCAACGGATGGCGCGCGGCTACGACTTCAAGACGATCGAAGCGAAATGGCAGCAGATCTGGGAGGAGAGTGGCGCCTTCGCGGTGACAGAGGATTCCGCGAAACCCAAGTTCTATCTCCTGGAGATGTACCCGTACCCGTCCGGTAGGATCCACATGGGGCACGTTCGCAATTATGCAATCGGCGACGTGATGGCTCGATTTCTTCGGATGCGCGGCTACAATGTCCTGCACCCGATGGGCTGGGACGCCTTTGGCCTTCCGGCAGAGAACGCCGCGATCGAGCACGGCACACATCCGGCCAAGTGGACCTACGAGAACATCTCCTACATGCGAACGCAACTCATGCGGATGGGGTTCTCATACGACTGGGACCGCGAGATCACCTGCAGCGATCCTGACTACTACAGGTGGGGGCAGTGGCTGTTCCTGAAGCTGTACGAGAAAGGTCTGGCGTACAAGAAGTCTTCCACTGTCAATTGGTGTGAAGTGTGTCAGACCGTCCTGGCCAACGAGCAGGTGGAGGGCGGCCTCTGCTGGCGGGATGAGTCGCCGGTGGTCAAGAAGGATCTGGCGGGATGGTTCTTTAGGATCACTGCCTACGCCGAGGAGTTACTCTCCGGCTTGGATGGGTTATCCGGCTGGCCCGAGCCGGTCAAGGTCATGCAACGCAACTGGATCGGCAAGAGCGTCGGGGCGGAGGTTCACTTCCAGCTTGCCGACCGGGAGGAGGCGCTGACGATTTTCACCACCCGGCAGGACACCCTGTATGGCGCCACCTTCATGATTCTGGCCCCCGAGCATCCGCTTGCCTTGAGTCTGTCGAAAGGAACGCCGCATGAGCGGGACGTCCAGGCCTTTGTTGAGCGAATGAAGCAGGAAGATAAGATGCGGCGAGCTGCGGCCGACGCCGAAAAGGAAGGCGTGTTCACCGGGGCCTACGCCATCAATCCTTTGACCCGCGAGCGGATCCCGGTCTGGATCGGAAACTTCGTCCTTCTGGAGTATGGCACCGGGGCCATCATGGCGGTCCCAAGCAACGACCAACGTGACTTTGAGTTCGCCAAGAAGTATGGTCTTCCTATCCGCCCGGCGGTCAAGCCGGTTGATGCCGACGTGGATGACAGCATCATGGAGGAGGCATACGAGGGGGAGGGGGTGCTGGTCAATTCGGGTCCCTTCACCGGTATGGCCAGCCAACAGGCGCGCGAGGCAATCACTGAGTTCCTGGAGCGGGAGGGGATCGGGACTCGGGCGGTGAATTACCGGCTTCGCGACTGGGGGATCTCGAGACAGCGGTATTGGGGAAACCCGATCCCGATCATCTACTGCAAGAAGTGTGGCACGGTCCCGGTCCCCTACGAAGATCTGCCGGTCATCCTTCCCCAGGATGTCGAGATCACGATGAAGGGCGGCTCTCCGCTGGCGAAGGTGGTCTCGTTCGTCAATGTCCCGTGCCCGCGGTGCGGCGGTCCCGCCAGACGGGAGACCGACACGATGGACACCTTTGTCGATTCTTCCTGGTATTTCCTCAGGTTTGCCAGCCCTCACGCGCTGGATGCACCGGTTGAACCGTCTCAAGCCAATTACTGGATGCCGGTGGACCAGTATATCGGTGGCGTCGAGCACGCGGTGCTCCACCTGTTGTATGCTCGCTTCTTCACGAAGGTGGTGCGCGACCTTGGCCTGGTCAGCGTTGATGAACCCTTTACTAAGCTTCTGACCCAGGGGATGGTTTGTAAGGAAACATACCGTTGCCCGGAGCATGGATTTCGCCTGCCAGAGGAGGTCGATGCCGAAGGCCGGTGCCGGGAATGCGGCCGCCAGGTCGAGATCGGGCGGACAGAGAAGATGTCGAAATCCAAGAAAAACATCATCGATCCCGACGATCTTTTGGCCAAGTACGGGGCCGATACGGCCCGCTTGTTCTGCTTGTTTGCCGCGCCACCGGAGAAGGACCTGGAGTGGTCTGATCAGGGCATGGAGGGAACATTCCGCTTTCTCATCCGGATCGTCCGCCTGGTGGAGGACCACAAGGAGTTTCTCAGATCCCCCTCCGGTCCGATCCCCTTCGCGAAGCTCGTGGCAGGTCGCGCTCTGTATCGAAAGGCCCAGCAGACAATACAGCGTGTCACACAAGATATCGAAAATGAGTTTCACTTTAATACCGCAATCAGCGCTTTGATGGAGTTGGCTAACGAGATCGGGCGGTTTGACATGGTAGGACAACCGGGCGAAGAGGAAGAGCGCCGCGTCGCCTATACCTATGCGCTGGAGATCCTCGTCACCCTCCTGTCCCCATTTGCGCCGCACCTCTGCGAAGAGCTCTGGGAGTGTCTCGACAGGAAGACGAGCATCTTTAGCACGGCATGGCCGACCTACGACGCCGCCATCATCCAAGCCGAAGAGATCTTGGTGGTCGTCCAGGTAGATGGAAAGGTCCGGAGTCGGGTCTACCTTCCCTCTAGTGCCGATGAAGATGCCATGCGCGGGGCGGCGCTCGCGGACGAACGGGTCAGGGGATGGCTCCGGGATAGGTCAATCGGCAAGGTGGTGGTCGTGCCGAAGAAGCTCGTGAACATTGTGACCGGGGAGGGCCGGTGAAGCGGTTCGCGTCTATAGCGATCATCCTGATGCTGGCCGGATGCGGCTATCGGCCGCTGGGACAAGGCGAGGTCAGCAACCTCCCGATGACAGTCAAGACGATCGCCATGGGTCAGCTGAAGAATCGGACCCTCCGTCCCACCATTCAGCCCGCTTTGAAAGAGGCCCTGATCGGCCGCTTTGCGGCAGACGCCCGGATTCGCGTCGTAGAAGAGGGGGTGGCCGACGCCATACTGGAGGGGGCGATTGAAGGCTTCGGCGAAGACCCCATCGCCTTTGATGCTGCGGATACCGCCCTCCGCCTTCGGGTGAGCATCTCGTTCTCCTTTATCGTTAAAGATCGGACGAAAGACACGGTGCTCCTTCGGGACGGCGTGACAGGCGTGGCCTACTTCAGCGCCGGGCCGGGGATCGGGTCCACCAGGACGGCTGAGGACGAGGCAACATCCCGCGCGTTAACAGACCTGGCCGGACAGGTGGTTAATCGGGTCATGGACGGCATCTAATGAGGCGGAGGGTCGGGTCAGACCGAGACCGGTCACTGGAGGAGCGGATAGAGAAGGGGAAGGTTGCGCCCGCTTACTGCCTGTACGGGGAGGATGACTATCGTCGGGAGGAAGCCCTCGCGCGCCTGCTTGATGCCTTGCTTCCAGAGGGTGCAAGGGAGCTGAATCTTGATCAATTCCGACCGGGTGAGCCAGAGAGCGGGTCGGTCCTAGGAAGCGCAAGGACCTTGCCGTTTCTTGCGGCGCGTCGGGTCGTTCTTATCCGAGGCGCCGAGGCTCTCTCGAAGCAGCAGGAAGAGGAACTGCTTGGTTATCTGAACGACCCTTCCCCGACGACGTCTCTTGTGCTCGCCGCAAGACGCCTCGATCTCAGGACGCGACTGGCCGGAGCGCTTCAACAAAAAGGCGTTGTGTTACGGTTTGAGCGACTTGGGGCGGACTCCATGAAAGACTCGCTCCTGGCGGCGGCACGGGCGCGTGGCAAACGCCTCTCACCTGAAGCGGTCAGCCTGCTTATTACCCTGGCGGGTGACGATCTCCGCCAGGCGATCTATGGGGTGGAGAAGGCAACGCTCTTTGTAGGGGAACGTGAAGAGATCACGCCGCAGGACGTCGAATCCCTGGTCGGCGAAGGTCGGGCGCGATCGATTTTTCAGCTAACCGATGCCGTTGGGGTGAAGAACCTGGGGGACGCGCTTTGCTGCCTGACCAAATTGTTGCAGAATGGCGAAGAACCCTTGGCGATCCTTGGTATGCTGGCGCGCCAGATCCGCCTTCTCGTGCGAGCCAAGGCACTTCGGGAGCTGGCAACCCCATCGGGCGAGATGGCCCGGGCCCTCGCCTTGCCTCCTCGTGTCGTCCAAACCCTGGCTGAGCAGGGTATCTCGCTTTCCTGGCAGCAGCTTGCCGGCGCCTTTCACTCTCTCTATCGGGCGGACCTTGCGATCAAGACTGGCAGAGCGGGGGCGCCTGCCGTCCTCCATCGACTGCTTTGGGACCTCTGCGGGGCGTGACGCTTAGGACGATCGGGAGAGGGCGTGGAGCTGGCGGGCGAGCCTCGACTTGTATCGCGCGGCGGCGTTCTTGTGGATGAATCCCTTCCCCGCAGCCTTGTCGATCACCGGAAGAGCCAGTTCCATGGCTTTTCCCGCCGCTTCCCGATCACGTCTCTCCAACCCTTCCCGAACCTTTTTGATGGCGGTCTTCAGGCTGCTCTTCGCCCCCCGATTCCGCAGACGCCGCTCGCGGCTCTGCCTCAACTGCTTCTGCGCTGACTTGGTAATCGGCATCTCTGTGTTTCTCCTTTTTCCAACGCGAATGCTATTCGTGATGGGCGGGCAATGGTGCCCATTAAAGAGGAGCAGCGCAAGCTTGTCAAGGGATTTCTCATGGAACGGGGAGAGTCGGGAGGGATAGCACGGGCGGCGGGAGTGGTGAGCGGCGCAACCTTATTGAGCCGGGTCCTGGGGTTTGTCCGTGACCTGATCATCGCAAGGACGTTCGGCGCCGGAACCACTACCGATGCCTTCTTCGCCGCCTTCCGCCTCCCCAACATGTTGCGGGAGTTACTAGGCGAGGGGGCCCTCTCTGCAGCCTTCATCCCGGTGTTCACCGAGTCGTTGACAAAGCGCGGCCGCGAGGCTGCATGGCGACTGGTCTGGACTGTCTTCACCCTCCTTGCCTCGCTTCTTGTGTTGCTTTCCCTCGCAGGCATCATACTGGCGCCGGCGCTGGTGCGGCTTATCGCTCCCGGCTTCCAAGCTCTCCCGTCGAAATTGAACCTTGCGATCCTCCTGGCGCGAGTAATGTTCCCGTATATCCTGTTTGTCGGGCTGGCCGCCCTCCTGATGGCCATTCTCAACGCCATGGGCCATTTTGCCACCCCGGCCCTGTCCCCCACGATGCTCAATATCGCCATGATCGGATGCGCCCTCTACCTGGCTCCACATCTTGACCCGCCGATCCTATCCCTGGCGATCGGGGTCCTGCTTGGTGGCGCCGGCCAGCTCCTGATCCAGATGCCGGTGGCATGGCGGCGCGGGATGAGTGCGCACCGTGGCCTGCATCTGAGCGATCCGAGCATCCGGCGGATCGCACGCCTTATGGCGCCAGGGATTGCAGGGCTTGCGGTTACTCAACTGAATGTCTTCATTGGGACCCTTCTTGCCTCTTTTTTGGGAGAGGGGAGTATCTCAATCCTCTACTACGCCTTCCGGCTCATCCAGTTCCCCATTGGCATCTTCGGAGTGGCGATCGCCACCGCCGCCTTCCCGACCATGGCAAGACAGGCTGCAAACCACTCACTTGAAGAGCTCGGGTCGACTGCGGCATACGCTCTCCGCCTCGTCCTCTTCGTCACCCTGCCATCCATGGTAGGCCTTCTGGTCTTCAGAGTCCCGATCGTCCAGCTTCTCTTCGAGCGTGGCGCGTTTGATCGAACGGTCACCCTCGCGACCGCAGACGTTCTCTTTTACTATGCCCTCGGGCTGGGAGCCTATGTCTCAACACGGGTCCTGGTCCCGGCCTTTTATTCGATTCAGGATACCGGGACGCCGGTAAAGATCGGCGCCGTCGCGGTGCTGGTCAACGTTCTCTCCAGCCTGTTGCTGATGCGCCCTTTGGGGGCCGGCGGGCTGGCTCTTGCGACAGCGCTCTCTTCCTTTGTGAACCTCGGCCTTCTTCTGACTACCCTTCGCCGACGCCTGGGCAGATTGGGCGAGAAGTCGCTCTGGCCCCCCCTTCTTCGGATGGGAGTGGCCGCGGCGGCAATGGGACTATTCGGGCTTGTCCTCCTGCAATTATACGATCCTCTCACGGCAGAACCTGTATTGTACCGGGCCATGGTGGTGACGCTACAGCTGGCCGCGAGTCTAGCCGTCTTCCTGGTAGCCGCCGCGCTCCTCGGCTCTGAGGAACTGAAGTCTTTGCTTCAGAGGGTCGCGCACTTGGGGCGACGGCTCATGACCTTACCCTCAGGTGACGATGTGAGCGAGTAGAGGAGCCCTCGTCCGATAGAAGACCTCCTCAGCGCGATGAGGCCTCGAGTCAGCCCGCTGGTAAGGGACCCTCAGGCCCCTCAAGAGGTTGCGGCTCGCCCACCCAGACCCAGCAGGGCAGGTCGAAATCAAACGTACGCCACGTCTGGTTGAATGCGGGGACCGGGGGAAGCCCGTGAATGCCCAGCTCCTCAACCACTGTAGGGGTCCTATGGAGCTCTCCCACGAGAGACTCTTGCCTAGGCAGGGAGTGGGTGCCACGCGCCTTCATTGTATTGAAATCCTGATATTTCTGTTGACAAGCGAGGGAAAGGGCAGCTATTTTATCTTCTATTCTTCTTTTGGCCTCAGGTGTATGAGAAATACAGCGCTACATCCTTATCTGAGCATCGAGAGTGAGTGAAAAATCCATTCGCTGGGGAGGGGGGGAACCGTGAGTTACGAAGCTGGTAGTCCTGGCCTTGAGACGAATGTCGGTAACTTTGCCCTGATCGATACCCTCCGGCAGTTAGGGATCCACCATTACACGGGAGTCAATGGTGGAGGTGTCGTCCACGTGTCGAAATATCTGATTCCATTGACAGATCTGTCACAGGTGCGGGATGGCATCCCGCGGATGTTGACGATGGGTGAATATGCCTCTGGCTTCATGCCGCTGGGATACTACTTAGCCTCCGGACGAATTGCAGGTTCGATTACCACCACAGGCGCAGCAACGAAGCTAGGCTCGAGCGGAATCACTGAAGCCAAATTGCACAACATCCCTGCGGTGTTTCTCATCGCGCTCAATTCAACCGGCTCGATCGGGAAAGCGCCGCTGCAAGATGTCTCGCAGTACGGTATGAATGTCGTCCCGCAACTTCAAGCCGAGTTGGGGGATGGCTGCATTGTCATCGACGATATCCATCGGCTCGAGCAGGACCTCTTGAAGGCACAAGAAATCCTTCATGAATCACGACCGGTCGCCATTGCATTCCACCCGGACATCCTGTCAAAAGAGGTTCGGGTGCATGTTCCCAGGACTGAAACGCCGCGCATCCTTCACAAGGAAGATATCGAGGCTTTCCTCAAGCAGTTCCCGGAGATGGCAAGACATCGACGGGTGATTATCTATGTGGGCGAGGAAGCGGCGTTCTGCCCGAATATTCAAGAACTTAGCACGCAGCTTTCTGAGCTCCTCCACGCCCCGACGGTATGGTCCGTCAACGGAGCCAACGCCGTTTCGCCCAAGAATCCGTTCGGCTATGGCTATATTATGTTCGGTGGCAACGATAAGGCCATGGAACTCTGGCGGAGTATGAACCAGGAAGATATTCTCATCACACTCGGGTTTTGTCCTGGCGAGTACTCGATCAATCTTGACAGCATTCCGGCAAAGTGCACGTGGCACTTCGGCGCGTACCTCCATGGCTACGGCGAGATCAACGGTGACTTTCGGCATCGATGTAAGGGAGACTACAAAAAAGTCCGTGGAGATATCGCCTTTGCGCTTGAAGAGGTGATCCCTCGGTTGAGGGCTTTGGGCGTAGGAAAGGACCGACCAAAGGTCGAGAGGCCTGACAGTTTGAACTTCCGGGAGGTATGGCGAGACGTCGGAAAGGACTGTGTAGACTTCGTGTCCTTCTACGAAGAGCTGCCAAAGCACTGGCAACCACACAGCATCGGATTCGATGACGTCTGTATCTCCTATAAGGATAGGCAGTATGTGACGCAACGCCCCCATCCGAGCATCAAATTCTGGTCTATGCATCACGGCTCTGCGATGGGCGGAGGGTTCGGGCTGGGGCTTGGCGCCAAGCTGGCAGATCCGAGCCTCCACACATTTATCTTCTCTGGAGATGGATGCTGGCGACTCTTCGGTGGCTGCCTGGCCGACGCGGCAAGCCTGGATCTGCGCCTGTTTATCATCAACAATGGAACCTATGGGATCGTCGATAAGGGATTGGAGATCATCATCCCAACGGTCGAGAAGCGCCGGTACCACTCGAAATTACCCCGCATCGACTTTGTTGCGGCAGCTAAGGCTCACGGCTGGGATGGCTTCTACCTGAAGCCCGATCTGAGCAACTTGAAAGAGATTATGGACGCCTGCAATACGCAGGCGGGCAAGTCAATTCTGGTTGATGTCCCTGTGCATAGCGAGCAGGTCGTCGGGCTGAACGCGCGACTGTTGAACCTCACGACCCAAGCCTACCTGTAGGATGCGAGTGGTCGACCCCGGAAACGAGTACGTCAGGGAGGGGGAAGATGGCTAAGCTCTACTATGACAAAGACGCTAATCTGAAGCTGCTGAAAGGCAAGACGATCGCCATCATGGGCTATGGCAGCCAGGGCCACGCGCATGCCCTGAATTTTAAAGACAGCGGCATGGATGTGATCGTGGGTCTGTACAAGGGAAGCAAATCGTGGGACAGGGTCAAGGCCGATGGCCTGAAGGTTGCGACCTGTGAGGAGGCCGCCCAAACCGGCGATGTCATCATGATCTTGCTCCCGGACCAGACCCACAAGCAGGTCTACCAGGAGGCGATCGAAAGAGCGCTGAAGCCGGGCAAGACCCTGATGTTCGCACACGGCTTCAACATCCACTTTCATCAGATCGTCCCACCGCCGACCGTGGACGTCTCGATGATCGCCCCCAAGGCACCAGGACACCTCATGCGCCAGGTCTTCACGGAGGGGGCCGGCGTCCCGGCTCTGCTGGCGGTCCACCAGGACGTTTCCGGGAAGGCAAAGCAAACGGCCCTGGCCTATGCGAAGGGAATCGGCTGTACCAGGGCAGGTGTCCTGGAGACCACCTTCCGGGAAGAGACAGAGACCGACCTGTTTGGCGAGCAGACCGTCCTGTGTGGCGGTGTTTCTGCGTTGGTCAAGGCCGCCTTTGAGACGCTCGTCAAAGCAGGCTACCAGCCGGAGGTGGCCTATTTCGAGTGTATGCATGAGCTGAAGCTGATCGTCGATCTTCTTTACCAGGGTGGCTTGGCCTACATGCGCTACTCGATCAGCGACACCGCGGAGTATGGTGACTACAGCCGGGGACCGCGGATCATTGACGAACGAGTCAAGGCAGAGATGCAGAAGATCCTGGGCGAAATCCAAAATGGCACGTTCGCCCGAGAGTGGATCCTCGAGAACCAGGCCGGTCGTCCAAGCTTCTTGGCGATGCGCAAGAAGGATGCAGAACACCCGATTGAGAAGGTCGGAAAGGAACTCCGCTCCATGATGAGCTGGATCAAGGGCCGCGGCAAACACTGACGGCGGAGGTCCGATCGCCCCTCATTCATATAGTCTGGCCCCATCACGCGACAGGCCCTCGCGAAAGGGTGACACCCCTCGAGGGCCTTTGT
>CAZCMC010000031.1:0-12088 GCA_964499665.1 uncultured bacterium
AGGTCTTAAAGGTCAAGCGCGAAGAGATCCTTCGCATCGCGGCCCAGCACGGCGCCCGGAACGTGCGCATCTTCGGCTCCGTCGCCCGGGGTGAGGCAAAGTTGGGCAGCGATGTGGACGTTCTGGTTGATTTGGAGCCTGGACGGAGTCTGCTCGACCATGCGGCGTTGATGCTCGAACTGGAAGAGCTTCTTCGTTGCAAAGTGGATGTGGCAACCGAGCGGGGGTTGCGAGCACGGGTCCGAGACCGCGTGTTACGAGAAGCCGTGCCGCTATGATATATGTATGACAGATGACAGGGAACGCCTTGAAGATATCCTTGGAGTGGATATAGAGGAGGTTTGGGCAGCCGTCGTGCGCGACCTTCCTGATCTCAAGCGCAAGATTGAGGTGATCTTGCGGGAGCTTGGAGGGCTAGCATGACCCTGTAGCTGGAAGCGGCGAACTACGTCCTGGCAAGTGGTAATGAGGTTTCACTAGAGGGAAGTTATTTGTCGCAGTAAAGCACTCACGGGTATCTTTGACCCAGTGACACCGGGATGATCACCGAGGCTGATACCTGCCGAAAGTACGTCCTTCCGAAACTCTACGCGGCCGGATGGAGTGACGATCAAATCCGTGAGCAGAAGTACTTCACGGATGGACGCATTGTTGTGGCCGGTCGGAGACACTTCCGGAAACCGGGGAAGAAGGCAGATTACCTGCTCTATTACCGGCCCGACTACCGGCTTGCCGTGGTTGAGGCGAAAGCCGCCTACAAGAACTCGGCCGACGGACTTCAGAAGGCCATGGAGTATGCGGAAATCCTGGGGCTGAGGTTTGCCTATGCCACGAACGGTCACGGGGTCATTGAGCACGACTACACTACTGGCAGACAGCAGATTCTGGATCGATTTCCCTCTCCTGGTGAACTGTGGGGTCGGCTTCGTGCGGCCGAAGGCTTGGCCGACGACAAGGTGGCCGAAGACCTACTGTTTCCGTTCAACCGCGAACTCCGCAATCCGGACGGTTCCATCAAAACCCCACGGTATTTCCAGGAGATCGCGATCCATCGCGCCGTGCAGGCCGTCCTCCAAGGCAAACCTCGCATCCTGATCACCATGGCCACAGGGAGCGGCAAGACCTTTGTGGCCGTTCAGATCGTGTGGAAGCTCTGGAAAACGGGGCACAAAGGGCGGATCCTGTATCTGGTTGACCGGAACATCCTCGTAGATCAACCTCTCGTCCGCGAGTTCAACATCTTCGGTGATGCCGTCTGGAAGATCCAAGGAGAGGCGAAGAAGGGGCGAGAAATTTACTTCGCGCTCTACCAGGCTCTGGCGGAGGACGAGTCGCGGCCGGGCCTCTATAAGGAATACCCGCCGGATTACTTCGATCTGATCATCGTGGACGAGTGTCACCGTGGGAGCGCGGCGGATCAGTCCCGCTGGCGCCGAATCTTGGAGTACTTTCACCAGGCCATTCAGATCGGGATGACGGCTACGCCTCTGCGCGAAGAGACTCGGGATACCTACCGTTACTTCGGAGACCCCATCTACATCTACCGCCTTGCCCAGGGCATCGAGGATGGGTTCCTGGCCCCCTATCGGGTGCACCGGGTTGTCCCTAGCGTTGACGCTAGCGGGTGGTGGCCCGAGCAGGGCCAACTTGACCGCTTTGGGCGGGAGATCCCGGACGGCGTGTACGAGACCAAGGACTTCGAGCGCGTGGTCTCCCTTCTCAGCCGGACCGAGGTCGTGGCCCACCATCTGACCGCTTATCTGAAAAGAACAGACCGATTCGCCAAGACCATGGTTTTTTGCGTAGACCAGGAACACGCCGAAGACATGCGTGCCGCGCTCCACAAGGCCAATGAAGACCTTACCCAGCAATACCCGCACTACGTGGCACGCGTAACGGCCGACGAAGGGAAGGTGGGTCGGAGCCACCTGGATGACTTTGTAGATCCCGAGGGCGACGTGCCGGTCATCCTGACGACATCCAAGCTTCTCAGCACTGGAGTGGATGCCCCCACGTGCCGGAACATCGTCTTGTTCAAGCCGATCGGCTCTGTGGTCGAGTTTAAGCAGATCATCGGCCGCGGCACTCGGCTGTATCCAGACAAGGATAAGCTCTGGTTTACCACTCTGGACTATGCCGGGGCCACTCGCCTATTTGCCGATCCCAACTTCGATGGGGAGCCCGAACGGATTACTGAGGAAAGGATTTACCCATCTGGTGAGGAGCAAGGGCTACCTTCCGGAGTCGGGGAGGGACTCTCGTGCGGAGGAGACGAAGGCGAAGACGTGCTCGATGACGACTGGGAGGAGTCACCGCAGCGGAAGTACTACGTTGACGGGGTCGAGGTGCGGATCAGCGCCGAGATGGTGTACGAGCTGGACAGTTCAGGGAAGAAGCATCAAGTCGTCAAGTACACGGACTACACGGCCGAGCAAGTGCGCCGGCTTTGCCCCACCCCCGCTGAACTTCGGACCGAGTGGATGGACGCGGAACACCGAGCAGCGATCCTCCAGGCTCTCGCGGAACGCGGCGTTGACTTCTCCACCCTGGTCGAGGCCACGAATCAGCCGGATGCCGACCCGTTCGATCTTCTCATCCACGTTGCGTGGAACGCTCCCCTCCGGACCAGGCGGGAACGCGCCGAGCGTGCCCGGAGGGAGAGGAAGGACTTCTGGGACCGGTACACCCCCCAGGCCCGCTCGGTTCTGAATGACCTGTTGGATAAGTACACCGACCACGGCGTCACTCAACTTGACGATCTTCAGATTCTTGAAGTACCGCCCCTCTCCGAGCGTGGTACTCCGCTGGAAATCGCCAGTTTCTTTGGAGGCGCCGACCATCTGCGATCTGCAGTTAGAGAACTTCAGACCATACTGTACGATCAAGCATAGTAATACAAATAGGTAAAATATAATGTTACCAAATTAATAATTAAACGATCTATCTTGACTAAAGTCACATATGATGTTACTTTAATGCAACAATGGGGAGACGAGATCAGCAAGAAGCAAGGCGACGCCTCTACGAATATGCAGTTGCCCAAGGCGGCTATTTTACGGCTACTCAGGCCAGGATAGCCGGCTACCCGAAGCAGCTCCAATACTACCATGTGAGGCGTGGCAACTGGGTTCGGGAAGACCGTGGCATCTATCGCCTCTGGGAGTGGCCCAGGAGTTCGCACGAAGATCTCATTCGCTGGACATTGTGGAGTCGGGGCGGAGCAGTTGTTTCCCACCAGAGCGCGATGGCGGTGCATGAGATCAGCGATCTGATGCCGGCCAAGATCCATATGACGGTTCCGCCCGGGTTTCGCAAGACACCATCTCCAGTCATCGTGCTTCACCGGGACCGTCTTGCTCCCCACGAAATCGAACAGCGTGATGGATTCCGTGTTACGACGCCTCTTAGGACCCTTATTGATGCCGCTCGCGTCGCTGTGGACCCTGAGCGCCTTTCCGCTGCAATCCGGGATGCCATTCTGAAAAGCCTCGTTGCAGACCGCCACATCGAGGCTGCTATAGAGACACTGAAGGGAGCGGCGGCAACGCGCCTGTATCTGGCGCTCATCGACGCCCGGAGGGCTGGTTGATGAGATACCCCACCGCGGCGGCCTTCCGGATGGCCCTGGAGGAGCGTATCAGGCAGCGCAGCGCTGCTGATGGTGTGGCGATCCAACGACTCAGAAAGCGTGTCGCATTCGAGCGGTTTCTTGCTCGCCTTCAAGCCCCACCGGACAGTCCTTGGTTCTTGAAAGGGGCATTCGCCCTGGATCTTCGATTTGGAGATCGATCCCGCACCACCAAAGACCTCGACCTCGCAATTGACCTTGCAATCGCGCCCGATGTCCCCACGACCCCCGCGGGGGTCACGGAGCTTTTGCAGGCGGCAGCAGCTTACGAGTTGGACGACTTCATCGTCTTTCGTGTCCCGGCGGAAGGAGAACAGATCCAACAAGAACCAAGCGCTCACACCTATCGGTTCCACACCCGGGCACTCCTGGATAGACGCCCCTTCGAAGACTTCAAGGTTGATGTCGGTACCGTGACGCCACTGGTTGCACCCACGGAAGAGATTCCTGAGAGCGACACGTTGCTCTTTGCCGGGATTGTTCCCCGACGGTTCCGAGCGATCTCGCTCGCCCAGCACTTTGCCGAAAAGATTCACGCGCTCACCTTTCCACGGGAAGATCGGGAAAACACCAGGGTGAAGGATCTCGTGGACATCATGCTAATCCTCGAGGTTAACGCCCCTGATCCAGGCACGGCCCGGAATGCTCTCCAAGCCGTGTTTGCGGGGAGAGGCACGCATTCTCTTCCCTCTCAGATTCACGATCCGCCGCCCTCATGGACCGCGTCATATACCGCCACTGCAAGGGAGCTCACACTCACCCACGTGACCATAGAAGATGCCACCAGATTTCTTAATCAATTTTTGGACCAAAGCTTTTCCGTGAGGTAAGAGTATGGCGGGGCGCAGGAGAGAAAATGCGTCAGTGCCGCTGACAGCAAAGGTACAACTGTCAGCGGCCACCAAGAGAGCTCGGGACATCATGCGCAAGGATGCCGGATTGAACGGCGACCTGGATCGCATTCCCCAGCTCTCCTGGATCATGTTCTTGAAGTGCTTCGACGACCTTGAGCAGCGGCGTGAGGTGACAGAGAAGAAATATCGGCTCGCAATCGAGCCACCCTACCGGTGGCGCGACTGGGCAGGCGACCCGGACAAGGGACTGACGGGAGAGTCGCTGCTGAAGTTCATCAACGACGAACTCTTCCCATATCTGCGGAACCTGACGGGGACTGGGACGGGGGACGCGAGGGACATTTTGGCTGCTGTATTCAAAGAAACTTATAGCCGAATGCTTTCTGGATACCTCCTCCGGGATGTCGTGAACCTGGTCAACCGGCTCAATTTTAATTCTTCTGACGACGTCCACACACTGGCTCACCTGTACGAGTCCATGCTTCGCGAGATGCGAGACGCAGCAGGGGACTCTGGCGAGTTCTACACGCCTCGGCCCGTCATCCGGTTCATCGTTCAGCAGGCACACCCTCACCTGGGAGAGAAGGTGCTGGACCCGGCGGCGGGTACTGGCGGCTTCCTCGTGGAGGCCTACGAATACCTGAAGCCCCAAGTGAAAAGCGTGGAGGACCGGCGCCGCCTCCAGGAAGAAACGCTCTTCGGCATCGAAAAGAAGCCGATGCCCTACTTGCTAGGGATGATGAACCTTCTCCTCCACGGCCTGGACCGTCCGAATCTACTCCGCGACAACGCCTTGAGGAACCCACTGGTCCAGATCACCGACAAGGCACGGCATGACGTGATCATGACCAACCCGCCCTTTGGCGGCGAGGAGGAGAAGGGCATCCAGGACAACTTTCCGGAGGGCACGCGCACATCGGAAACCGCCCTCCTATTCCTGCAATTCATCATGCGTAGTCTCAAGCGGGGTGGCCGCTGCGGCATGGTCGTCCCCAACGGCACACTCTTCGGCGATGGCGTCTGCGCCCGCGTCAAGAAGGAGCTTCTCGAAAACTTCAACCTGCATACGATCGTGCGACTGCCCAACGGTGTTTTCGCGCCTTACACCAGCATCCCTACCAATCTCCTCTTCTTCGACCGCGCCGGGCGGACGAAGGAGATCTGGTACTACGAGCATCCCCTCCCGGAGGGCCGAAAGAACTACACCAAAACTCAACCGCTTCAGTTTGAGGAGTTTGCTCCTTGCATGGCCTGGTGGAAGAACCGTGAGGAGAATGATCGCGCCTGGAAAGTGTCAGTCGACGATGTCCTCACACATGACGAAAGTGGCAACCTTGTCTCCGCAAACCTCGACATCAAGAATCCAAGCGCGAAGCAGGATTTTGAGCACTTGCCGCCGGAGCAACTGGCGGATGACATTTTGAAGAAAGAGCAGCGGATCGCGGAGATCATGGGAGAGATCAAGCAAATGCTTACAGGGGCACAGTGATGTACAGGGGCTTCCCTATGGTGCCGCTCGCGCAAGTTATCAAGCAGCGCAAGGAGTTCATAAGAATCGACGATTTGGAAACCTATAAACGATGCCGGGTGCAACTGCATGCGAAGGGGATTGTGTTGAGGGACGTCGTTGCCGGTTCCGCGATCAAGACGAAGGCACAGCAGGTATGTCGCGCAGGAGATTTCCTAGTCGCTGAGATCGACGCCAAGGTTGGTGGATTTGGCATAGTGCCCGATGACCTTGATGGAGCCATCGTCAGCAGTCACTACTTTCTCTTCCAAATTGCCGATGCGGCATTGGATCGTCGATTCTTGGACTTCTTCATCCGCACGCCAGCGTTTCGTGATCAGGTATCGGCCCAAGGATCAACCAACTACGCAGCCATTCGCCCCAACGATGTGCTTGGCTACGAGATTTCACTACCCCTCCTGGAGGAGCAGCGGAGGATTGTGGCGCGGATCGAGGAGCTGGCGACCAAGATCGAGGAGGCCCGCGGCCTGCGCCGCCAAGCTGCGACTGAGGCTGAGGGGCTGGTCTCAACGGCGATTTCTACCCTCTTTTCGGAAGGTATAGAAAAGGGCTGGCTTGCGGGACCGCTCGGAGATTATGTGATTGATGACTGCTATGGCACATCGGAGAAAGCAGACGATGACGAGTCGGGAACGCCTATCTTGCGAATGGGGAACATTCAAGTTGGCCGCCTGGTTCTACGCGATCTCAAATATCTGCATCTTAATGAGAAGGATCGTGCAAAGCTACTACTTACTCCTGGAGACATTCTCGTAAACCGAACGAATAGCGCTGAGTTGGTGGGGAAATGCTCCGTGTTTAACCTTGAGGGCGAGTACGCGTTCGCATCATACTTGATTAGGTTGCGTCTTGATACCACACGAGCGGAGCCGAGACTTGTCGCTTCGTACATTAATTCGCCATCCGGGCGTGCATATATGTTCAGCGAGCGGAAACAGATGACAGGCCAAGCGAACGTCAATGCCACCAAGCTGAAGGCGTTGCCAATTGCCCTCCCACCGCTCGCGGAGCAACGTAGCATCATGGCCTACCTAGACAACCTCCAGGACAAGGTGGACGCGCTCAAGGGATTGCAGGCCGCGACCGCCGGCGAACTCGACGCGCTGCTCCCGTCCGTTCTGGACAAGGCATTCAAGGGGGAACTCTGAGTGGCTAGTGACTACACGCGGCGTCAGGGTCAGTTTCTCGCCTTCATTTACTACTACACCAAAGTGAACGGGCGCCCACCCGCCGAGGCCGACATGCAGCGATACTTTCAGGTTTCGCCCCCCTCGGTGCATCAGATGGTCGTGACATTGGAAAGGCGGGGATTCATCGCGCGGGTGCCGGGGCAGGGGCGTTCAATAGGTCTCTTGCTACCTCGTGAAAAATTGCCGGATTTGGAGTGATCCACGACTTGCGTGCAGTGAGTGTGGGGCTATTAGTGGCCGGGTGCCAATACTCATAGAGAGGGAGAGTGTGAAAATGGGCAGCAGACAGGCGGCGAAACGCAGAAAGCAGAATGGTGAGCCGTAACGACCCTTGCCCGTGCGGTAGCGGCGTAAAGTTCAAGCGGTGCTGTGGCCGCTGAATCATTCCCTGGACCTAATCTGTCACAACTGATGGGCGACACAATCACGTCATCGTCTACCCCACCCAGCCTCCCCTTACAAAGGGGAGGAGTATTGTCAGAGTCGGAGCGTGGATCCATGAGGAAGCAGCGGAGGACGTGGGTCCTGAGGCCAAAAGGGCCTATCCCGAAGGGTGTGCGGGAAGAGCTTGCAGCTCGCCTTCTGCGGCATGTCACAAAAAGGTGGACGGATCGTGTGAGAAAGCTTCTCCTCCGCTTTCATGGGGGGTATGCGTACGTCGCCGTAGTCGAGGCCGCCAGGGGTGAGAAGGCGCAACCGCAAGTTTGCCGATACGTCGAAGAAGGAGAGGTGCCGTTGCAGCTCTGCCGCCTCGGGTACCTCGCGAGTATCGACCAGTGGGCCTACGCCTTTTTCAAGTACAGCGACGAGTGCTACGCCCCATCGGTGGTCGCATCGGGTTCGTTCCAGGCGACGCCGGAGCAAGCCTTTGATTGCGCGGCGGGCGTGTACCTTCATGGATGAGGACTGACCACGGCATGTCCGGCGCGGCTGAGCGGGTGCGAGACGACGGAGGGAAGAAGGTAACAAACGCACCTAAGCGGAGAGTTCCTTTAACTGGGAGGCAATGATGGACGAGAGGATCAAGCGTTGGGGTCAGCGGCTGTTAGCGATTGTCCTTTTCTCGAGTTTGTCTCTGGGCGCTGCTGATCTGCATGCCCAAGACCGATACCAGGGAGAGGGCCAGGTGTTGGGGGTTGACGAGGAAAAGCGGATGCTGTTCGTGGCCCATGGCCCGATTCCGGGTTTCATGCCTCGCCCCATGCGGCATGGCTTTGAGGTCCACCGGGTCGAACTGCTCAAGGGCCTCCAGAAGGGCGATATGATCCGGTTTGTCCTGGAGACCCAGAACGAGATCTTTGGTATTTCGAGCATCGAGAAGGTCGAAGACAGCAAGTGACAGCGCCGACACCCTTCGCGGGGTCCATAGGGTGTACGCAGAAACTCAACCGGCTTTCGCGTTGAGACGGCCCAATGTCGGCCTGCAGCAGATGGCTGCTCCGCAGCCCCCTCTCATGAGAACTCGTTGAGAGCCTCGGATTGCCGCGACCTCCAGGCTCGACGTTGAGTTGGATAAGTGAGGAGGAGATGAAGAATGGAAAAGGGCACGTTTGCAGCAGGCTGTTTCTGGGGAGTGGAAGAGGCGTTTCGTCAGGTGAAGGGAATCGTGTCCACGGCAGTCGGGTATACCGGCGGATCGTTCAAAGATCCGACCTATAAAGACGTGTGCTCGGGAAAGACGGGACATGCAGAAGCGGTGGAGATCGAATATGATCCCTCCCGGGTTTCTTATGACGAGCTCCTGACCGTGTTTTGGGAGAACCATGACCCAACGACGCTGAATCGCCAAGGTCCGGACATCGGGACGCAGTACAGGTCTGCAATATTTGTTCACACTCCGGAGCAGAGGTCTGCGGCGGTCGCGTCCAAGGAGAAGCTCCAGAAGAGTGGTCGCTATAGAAGTCCGATCGCCACGGAAATCACATCCGCGTCGCAGTTCTACAGAGCGGAAGACTATCATCAGCAGTATGTTGCGAAGCGAGAACGAGCTCACCACACGAAAACCGGATGAGAGAAGCGGGAAGGGTTCATTAGAACAACGTGGGAGGTATGTCTCCTGGCCCTCGCGCAGGAAGGTGGCTTCTGGCGGTCTTGCTGGTGCTGCTTGGGTTGATCGGTGTGTATATGACCAGCATGCCCGGTCGATCATACTCTGAATCGGTGCCACCCCTTTCTGTGGAAGAGGTTGAACTGCGCGATCGTCTCAGGGAGCACGTCTGGACGCTGGCGGGGCAGATTGGAGAGAGGAACCTCTGGCGACGTGAAGCGCTTGAGGCATCAGCCGACTATATCGAAAAGAGATTCCGGGAGTCGGGCTATGACGTCGCCTCTCAGGCTTTCGTCGTTGCAGGCACCACTGTAAGGAACATCGAGGTTGAACTCCCTGGCACTGTCCTGCCGGATGAGATCGTCCTGCTAGGCGCCCATTACGACTCGATCCTGGGCTCTCCAGGCGCAGACGACAACGCCACGGGCACCGCTACACTGCTTGAGCTCGCTCGGCTCCTCGCAGGGAAAAGGCTCGCGCGAAGCATCCGCTTTGTCGCCTTTGTGAATGAAGAGCCCCCGTTCTTTCAGACGGATGACATGGGGAGCAGGGTCTATGCGCGACGCTCGCGGAAGCGTGGCGAAAAAATCGCCGCGATGCTGTCGCTGGAGTCGGTCGGGTACTTCAGCGACGCAAAGGGCAGCCAGGCGTACCCATTTCTCTTCAGGTTGTTTTACCCGAGCAGAGGTAATTTCCTTGGCTTTGTGGGAAACGTCCCTGCGCGGAGACTGGTTCGTGAAAGCATCCGGTCGTTCCGGCAGCACGCCGCCCTACCATCGGAAGGCGTCGCCGCCCCGGGATGGATCATGGGAATCGGCTGGTCGGACCATTGGTCCTTTTGGAAAGAGGGCTATCCCGCGATCATGGTGACGGATACGGCCCTGTTCCGATACGAACATTACCACAGCGCGACGGATACCCCGGACAAGATCGACTATACAAGATTGGCTCGCGTGGCGGCTGGAATGGCGCGAGTGGCGGTTGATCTGGCTAGTGTTGAGGCCAGCCGATAGGGAGCGCTCTTTGCAGTCCGGTACCGACAACATCCAGGCCGCGCACGATAACCCCGGGGTGGTCGCGAGACCACCCCTTATCTACCTGTGCTCGATATTCATCGGGCTTGCACTTCAATTCGTGTGGCCGTTGAAAGTGCTCCCGGCTCCCTTGGAGGCCACGGTCGGAGGTTCGTTGATTCTGGTTGCTATAGTCCTGTTCGTACTCTCTGTGCGGGAGTTCCTTGCCGCTGGAACGGCGATTCAAACGCATCGGGCGACCACTACCATCCTCAGGACCGGACCATATCGGTTCAGTCGAAACCCCATCTATGTATCGTTCACTCTCCTCTACATCGGTATCGGGGTCTGGGTCAACAGCGCGTGGCTTTTGGGATTGCTGATCCCCACGCTTGTCGTAATCTCGTATGGCGTTATCGCAAGGGAGGAAAGGTACTTGGCGCAAAAATTCAGAGATGAGTATCTGCGATACAAAGCGTCTGTTCGTCGCTGGCTGTAGGGGCGCCTGACAAGGGGCTTAACCTGAAGCGTTCGACAGCATCTGTCCCACGTGGGGAGGACACTCGGGCCGATTGCTTCCGCAGTGGACGGAGAGAAGGAGGGGTCAGCGTAGGGTGGGCCCTTGAACCTGGGCAACAGCGCGGCAGAGTATCGCGCTCGTGTGCGGCTCGATCCGATCCTGGCCCGCCGGAACTCCACCGAGGCGCCGGAGATCTTCCGCACTTATATCGGGTTTGTGTGCGAGGGCCTGGGGGTGGAGTGGGGGGCGGCCGTAGAGCGGGCCTTCCGGCAGATCGCCGAGTATAATCGGGAGCACAACCTCTGGAACCAGCCGAACCCGCAGGCTCGGGGCGTCCTCGAGCGGTTGCAGCGTCGCGACCTGGCGGTCGGGATGATCTCCAACTCCGATGGAAGCATCGAGCGGATGATCACCAGACATGGGCTAGATCCCTATTTCCGATTCGTTCTGGACTCGCACGTCGTGGGGGTGGAAAAGCCAGATCCCAGGATCTTCCAGATGGCCCTTGAACGGGCGGGGGTCGGACCCGATGAGGCTGTCTACGTCGGCGACCTCTACTCCATTGATGTCGTGGGGTCGAGGGCAGCCGGCCTGGACGCGGTCCTTCTCGATCCTGCGGGCCTGTGGGGTCATGTGGACTGCCCCAAGGCTCGGGACCTCTCAGAGGCCGCCACGATCATACTGCAACGCCTCTCTTAGGCTCGCCATCTCTTTGAATACGCATTGCCGGTCTCGCATTGCGGATTTGTAGCGGCGCCGCTTGCCGCGCCGTCTTCGGGCAGGGCAAGCCCTTCGACTTGGCTCAGGACAGGCCCTGCCCCTACAATTGATTTCTTTCCGACTTTGAATCCGCTGTATGAGTGCGGGGCCTCTCGAAATGCTTGCCAGAGCCCCAGGGACGCCACATAACCCCTTCCCATCGTATAAAGAACGATGAAAGGGGATGATCAGATAGGTTCCCCTCTCAAGGGCCAGGAAGAGTCCGTAGCCGCTATAGAGAAAGAGTCCCACCTCCACAAGCACGGTCCAATGTAGGGGCAGTCGATACCCTTTCCCGACCCACCCATCGGCGTGACTCTCAATTCGGTACTTTGGTGTCCGCAGGAAGTCGTGCCGGCGCCCGAAGAGGCCCTCGAAGACCGCCTTCGTGTTGTTGACGGCGATGCCGGTTCCCAGGAGCATCAGGAACGGCATCGCCCGAAGCCGCTGGCGCCAGTTCTGATACAACTCCCGCTGCGAGTACCAGTAGAGGGTCGAGGGGCCAACGGTGGCGAGCGAGAGGAACGTGAGTGGGGCCCAGAGGTGCCG
>CAZCMC010000032.1:0-11857 GCA_964499665.1 uncultured bacterium
CGCGCCGGTGGGTTGCTGCCGTCAACGCCGACGGCTCCCGTGGTCGTTGGGCCTATCGCTTGATCAAGTCGGCGACTGACACCCCCGAGGCGATTCGCTCTGCCGCGAATGAACTCACCCGCACCTAATCTGTCACCAGGGTAGCAACGAAATCGAGTCCTTTGTCGCACACTCTGAGATGGTAGTGGAGGTAGGAGAGCCGTTCAAGGAACCGGTTCGGCTACCGATCGAGGACGCGCTCGACCTGCACGCGTTCGCGCCGAAGGAGATCCCGTCAGTGGTTGAGGAGTATCTTGTGCAGTGTCGGCAAGCGGGCCTGTTAGAAGTGCGGTTGATCCATGGGAAGGGGACGGGCGCGCAGCGGGCGGTCATCAGGCGGCTTCTGCGAACCCTTCCTGATGTCCTCTCCTTTGCCGATGCCCCGTCACAGGCCGGGGGATGGGGTGCGAAGCTCGTCCGCCTCAAGCCAGCGGACGGTTAACGGAGGCTCTCGCAGAAGCGAGTGAAGAGCCTCCTGGCATGCCGATTCAGCTCGTCGATCCGCTGTGGAAGCCGGTCAAAGATCGCTTCGGCCCGAATATGCTCCTTCACGCCATCCAGCTCTTCCTTGAACGTCCCCATCCACTCTTTCACCATCTGCGCGGTCACCTCGAGGTGGAAGAGGAACCCATAGACATTCTGACTGATTGAGAAGGCCTGGCATTGATAGAGCTCCGAGCTGGCCAGGTTCACCGCGCCGGGGGGCGTGTCGAAATACTCCCCGTGCCACTGGAACACCTCGATCGTCTCCGGGAACTCGCGAAACAGTCGATCGTGCCGCGCCGCCACCGTGAGCCGGACCGGGTACCAACCGATCTCCTTGAGCGGCCCCCGCCGGACTGCTCCACCGGCTGCCTTTGCAATGAGCTGCGAGCCGAGGCAGATGCCAAGCGTGGGGACGTCGAGCGCCAGGGCCTCTTTCAGGATGCGATCCTCTGCCTTCAACCAGGGGTAGTCTGCCTCATCATTGACGCTCATCGGCCCGCCCATGACCAAGAGCCCCGAAAAACGGGACAGGTCGTCAGGCGGCTGCTCACCCTCGTACAACCTCACCGTCTCGACCGGACACTTCTGCTCGCGGAACAGATCGAGAAAGATGCCGGGCGTCTCGCACCAGATATGCTGAAATACCAGGACCGGTTTCATTAGAAGACCGCTCGCTCCGGGACCAGTTGTCCCGTCCGGAACCGATCGAGGCTGAGGGCTGAGATGTCGATCGTTGACGCCTTCCCGTCCAGGATCAGTTCGGCCATGACCTTGCCGATCGCGGGCGCGTGCATGAAGCCGTGGCCGGAGAAGCCGGCGGCGACAAAGAATCCCTCCGTGTCCAGAACTGGACCAACGATGGCCAGCTCATCCGGCGTCATCACCCGAAGGCCTGCCCAGCCTCGCTGGATTCGCGCCGACTCTAACGCCGGGAGTCGATGCGTCACGCCCTCTATCAGGCGGGGCAGGAGAGACCAGTCAAGGCCCTCGTCGAAACCTCGACGGTCGCCGTGATCGCCACCCCCCAGGACAATGTTCCCGTTGCGTTCGACATGAACGTAGGTCCCGCTCCGCAGATCGACGGTCATCGGGATCGAGCTGGACAGCGCTGGTAGTGGCTCGGCTACGAAGGCCTGACGGTGGTGCGGCTCGACGGGAATCTCGACGCCCGCCATCAAGCCGACGTCCTTCGCGTGGACCCCGGCCGCGTTGACGACCAGGGCGGCCGCAACCGCTTCCCCATCCTTCACCTGGACTCCCTGGACCCGGCCGTCCCCTCGCAGGATCCCGGTGACCTCGCGCCCTTCGAGAATCCGAACGCCCAACCGACGCGCCTGCCTGGCGAGGCCATGGAGCACCGCATGGGGGTCGGCGATCCCATCGGTCCCGCAGAAGGTGGCGCCAAGGAGGTCGCCGGTCCGCAACCCAGGGACCAGTCCCCCTGCCTCGTCCGGCGTCAGAAGCTCCACGGGTACGCCGAGTCGGCGCTGCAGCGAGGCAGCCTCCTGCAACCACGCCCAGTCCTCCCCGGATGACGCGAGAAAGAGGTAGCCGACCTGGCGAAAGTCGGCAGAACACCCCATCTCCTCCTCGAACCGTTCGAAGCGCTTCAGGCTCTCCTGCGAGAGCCGTATGTTGATCTCGCTGGAGAATTGCTGGCGGATCCCGCCTGTCGCCTTGGCCGTCGCCCCCTGGCCGATCTGGCCACGCTCCAAGACGCAGACGTCGTGGCAGCCACGGGCCGCCAAGTGATAGGCGATGCTGAGGCCGACAATCCCTCCACCGATAATCACAATCTCCGTGCCGCGCGCCATCGCACTTCATCATAAATGAAACGCCCGGCCTTGCGCCAGGCGTTTCGCGTGCTGTGCGACCCCTTCCTTGACAAAGGCGGCCTCCTGCCATAGACTTCCAGCAAGGTGCGACCATGAAACTCGACCGCATCACCGTCAATCCGGCTGTGTGCCAAGGCCAGCCTACAATCCGTGGGCTTCGCATCACTGTCGCGTTTCTGCTGAAGCAGTTTGCAGCCGGTATGACCCCTGCCGAGATCCTCAAGGCCTACCCTGAACTTGAGCCCGGTGACCTCACCCAGGCCGCAGAGTATGCCGCCTGGCTTGCCGGCGAGCAATCCCGCCCCTTGCCAACCCCCCTGGGCCGCTAGTGCCAGTTGCACTACTTGGCCGATCTTCACATTTCCCCTTTGACTGTCGAGGCGCTCCGAGAAGAGGGGTATAACATCTCCCGCGTTACGGACCTGTTACCAGCGACTGCTTCGGACCAGGAGATTCTCGCGGTGGCTCGTCGCCGCGGATCGGCCCTCATCACCGCAGACCTCGACTTCTCGGCCATGATCGCCCTCACCGCTATGGCTGGTCCAAGCCTTATTTCTCTGCGGCTTGCCCACCCCACGCCAGACCGGGTGACCCGGATCTTGCTCGAAAGCCTCCCCCTGATCGAGAAGGACTTGGAGCAAGGCGCGATCGTCTCGATCGACGAGACGACCTTCCGAGTCCGCCCCCTTCCGATCTCCTAGATGGAAATAGTAGCCCTGCTCTGACTGGCAGCTTATCTGTCGGAGGCGACTTTCCACTGACTGAAGATTGACCGGAAAGCGCTTGTCAGGAAGCGAGATCGTGGTAGTGGTGGGCGAGACCTGAAACGTTGCCGAGGAGAGAGGGGGTTGTATGCCGCATCCGCCCGGAAGGGGTGCCTTAATCCATTATCATATCGCGCTTGCGCTCGTCGATACGGAAAGTCCTTAGAACGTAGAGAGCATGTTCGCCACAAAGATAGTAGCCTGTGGCAGATATACATTCATAACGCCCGAAAGCGACGCACCAGCGCGCCAAGCCTGATGAGCCATGCGCCCAGGACCAGCATGAACACTGCGAGGGCGTAAACCATGCCGCTGACACCTGCACTGGCAGGTGCCGCCAGGAGAGGCAGCAGTGAGAGAAAGGCTCCGATGCCGCCCAGAAAAAGGCCGGTGACAATTGGCATCCAGGCGCTTCCCCGCTTGGGAAGAAAGACCGAGGCGCCGACGGAGCAGTGTCCTCCAATGGACGATGAATTTGGCTTGTTAAACACGCTCTGGGCCTTGCTTGCACCAGCAACGTAGCGCTGGGCCTGACGCTTTGGCGATGAGCCGCCCCTCTTGGGTGCTGGTCTTCATCGCCGTGTTAGGGTCTGCGCCGCCATTGTGAAAGGAGCTGGTCGCCGTCTGCATGGGAGCCGATCCAAAACCAAATCATTTCGTCCCCCTCCCGAACTCCGACGGCTCGATAGCCTGCACCGATACGTACGGAGTAGATTGGCTGCGTGGGATGCACGGGCTTAAAACGAAGACTGGGATGGTTTGGATCATTCTTGAAGAGTCGGTACGCCCGACGGGCTTGGCGTCGAACACGTGGTGGGAGTTCTGCCAAGGCTCTCCGGAAGCGCGCGGTGGTACGCGAGATCACAGCTTGTCCGGATCGAGTTCTTCGGTACGACCAGCACGATGCTCCTCCAACGCCTCTTCAGCAAGCTCACTCAGCAGGTCACCGGAGCCAGCAAAAAGGTCGTCCCAACGTCGTTCCGAAGCCAGCTCTTCCAGCAAGATGCGCGCGAGGGCGTCCTGTTCTTCCTCAGGAAGTTTTGACGCCTCCTCAAATGCTTTTTCAAGACGTTTGGTCATCCCATCACCTCACCCGGTAAGTGTAGCACACATTCCGTGTCGGATCGACCTTCCACGACCCTAACGCCGTGCTAAGCCGCTGCCGGCCGGTGCAGCTCGGTTAGAACGAAGACCGTCCCCGGCAGTCGGCTTGAGCACATAGTTATGCGTCATGTGCCTGCCGATGGGCAACATACTTCTGCATTTGATCTTCGATCCCTTCCTTTGCAATGCCAAAGGACTCCCAGGCTGACATCCAGAACTCGTCCATCCGAGTGTCGACCGACTTGAGGTGTTTCAAGATCTCAATCAGCTCATCGATCATCTTGCGACGCCCCGACGGAACGAGGAGGTCGATGTCGTGTACAACGAAGAACCGATGCGCGAGATAATTGCGCTGTTCTAGTGCAATGGCAATGTCGCTTTCCAAAGCACTCGGAAACGTGAATATGGCCTTCGCGGCGTTGATGATCTGCCCGAAGGTCCTCTTGTCGAAGGACTCATAGAGTCGGTCGACGTCGCCGACTGTCACCCCAGGCACATTCTTCGCAAGTAGAGCCACGGCAAGGTTCATGACACCGTGCTCAAGTACCGCGGCCTTGTAGTACGTCAGTCCGAAGAACGCGTAGATCTCCCCTCGGGTTGTCGTAGTCGGGCTCGGGAATCTGTGGCGGCTCGCTCATGACGCATAACTATTGAGAGCTTATCCGTAAATAGGATTCCCCCTCTTTCTAAAGGGGGGTGAGGGGGGATTTTCCCAAGGCGTCCCAAGGCAAATCCCCCTAGTTCCCCCTTTTTCAAAGGGGGATTCGAAAGCTATGAATTATTTAAGGATAACCTCTAAGTCTACTGCGCAGCTTCCTGCAGCCTATTTCGTAGCACCACTCTAACCCCAAGCACCACACGACTTCCCTAATTTCCGGCATTTAGCACCCTTTTGTCAAGCCCTGTGGGACCGACAAACGCTGCGGAGCTCGCAGTCTATCCCGATATCAGCCCGCAGTATATCACGCCAACAAATCGCTGTCACAGGCGAGCCGCGGGGCTGTAGACGGCACGTCCGCCCCGGTTCAAAACGTGGGTGTAAGTCATTGGTTAGTGAAGGTCGCGCTGGAGGCGGTGGCTGGCTCGCGGCCTACACGGGGCTTCCACACCTGTTCGGCGACGAGGTGGACGGACACCCTGCCGGGGCCTGGAGGGTGCCGGTGATGCCCAGGAACGTGGCGGTCTTGGCGAGGACGGCGTGCTGAGCTTGAGGACCGGAATGAAACGGTTCGGCGTTCGCGGGCTCAGCCAGGAAACATATTGTGTCCTGGTGTCAGCACATTTTTCGGGTCGTACCGCTGCTTCGCTGCTCGGAACGGTTCCCAGGCTGGTCCATAGTGCCGAATCCAATCGGCCTGCGACATCGGGATCGCGCTCGACGTCAGTCGCGTTCCGCCCATATCGCGCGCCCGCTCGTAGAGCGTGCGGTTCAACGCGATGAAGGACGGGATATCCGCCGATGCCGGCAGCACCCGCGAAAGCTGGAATCTGTAGACGATCTCTTCGTCCGGCACACGGGCGAGCGGACGCTTGATGTGGCTCCTCCTCCATGCAGACATGCGCGGAGTGACATAGGCAGACTCTGCAGGATTGGCGAGCAGTGTTGACGTGTACTCGACGTATCGAGATGCGGGCAAGCAGAGGTAGACAAAAGGTTTTGGCGTGGTGGTGGGACAGATACCGCACACCTCTTCGCGGCGATAGTACTGCTCATAGGTCATCACGCTGACGGTTTTGCTCGCAAACCTCAACCCCGCGAGCAGTGGCACCTCACTTGGAGAATTCGGGGCGTTATAGAAGGCTCCGCCTTCGACGTAATACGCGACCCCACCGCCCGGCGCTGCGGCGCCCCTCCCGTCGAGGTGGTTGAAGCGCCCTTCCTTCGCGAGAAGCGCCAGATCGGCGGAGGCGGTCTGAAAGTCGTCGTAGTTCAGCTTAAAGAACAGGACGTGAGTGGGTGCTGCCACCAGCGCCATGACGACCTTCACGATAATGCCGCATTGACCCAGCCCGGCAAGCATGGCGTTGAAGAGATCGCTGTTGCGTTCGTCGGAACATGTCACGAGCTGCCCATCCCCCGTCACCACCTGGAGCTCCCGAACATGGTCCACCTGAAGCCCTTGGTTCCACGAGGTCACGCCAAAGCCACCCGTACTGATCGTCCCGCCGACTGAAAGGAAGGTATCGACGATCACAGGCGGCGTTCGCTTGTAGGCGTTCGCTTGATTCACAACGGCGCTCCACTGTGCTCCGGCGCCGATCTCGACGGAGCCCGAATCGAAGACGCGGACGGCATTCAAACTGCTGGAGTCGATGACGACTCCCTCCTCGACTTGAGTTTGGCCAAAAAATGAATGGCCCCGACCCCGCGTCGCAACCTTGAGGCCATGGCGGTTCGCGAACTGAACCAGCTTCACGACATCTTCAGCCGAGCCGGGTTTGAGCACAGCGATCGGCGACCGATGCACGATGCGTCCGAAGTCGTCCGCAGCCGCCTGCCGCGTAGCATCATCGAAGAGCAGCGTCCCGCTGAGACCCGTCAGGTCATTGCGCAGCAGTTGCCCCATGGGGAGCGACGGCTGCCCAAACGTGCGCGATGGCTGCAGCCCAAAAAGCGCGACTCCGGATGCCACCCTTGCGAGCTTTTTGCCGAACTCTCGGCGAGACATTCTTCGTTCCATGCTTCACCCTCCCAAGTCTCACGATCACCGATCGTGCGGATGTCTAACTATTAGCTCTACTGCGCCGGTTCCGCAATCTATCTTGCAAAGCTCATCTAGCCCTAAAGGTCAAGCGGTTTCGGCGATTATCTTTAGTTGACTGGACCATGTCAAGCTCCTTTTAGTGTCCCAAGAACAGAGATAGGAATCGTCATTGCGAGTGAAACGAAGCAATCTCGCCTATTTGCTCTTGGATTGCCACGCACCCTTTGGGTGCTCGCAATGACAGGTACTTCGAGGCGTTGGTAAGCCTATCTCTGTTTTTGGGTAGTGTGTGGTGACCCTTAGATTCCTTTACACCTTACGTTCACCCTGAGCGTGTCGAAGGGTGCATAAATGGGCCCGCTTCGACAGGGCTCAGGACAGGCTTCGACATCCTGAGCCTGTCGAAGGATCAGCCCGAACGGATTACCTGCAAAGCTCTTTTTGTGTCACCACACTAGTGTCCTGAGTCAGAAATTCGGACCATAATTTTCCCCCTCCCCCTTAGATGGGGGAGGGCTTGGGTGGGGGTGAAGACGGCGGGCGCCTGATACTCACTCACGCTCCCCCACGCCCCCTCCCGTCTGTATAGACTGGGGAGATAGGTAACACATGTACCGGAGACATGGGTAACACCTTTTTCAGGCATGATGGGCTTCGAAAGGAGGAGCTCTCATGCCCTGGCAGGAGGTGTCGACCATGTCGTTGCGTCAGGAGTTCATCACGATGGTCCAGCGCGGAACGGTGAGGGTCAGCGAGCTGTGCCGCCGCTACGGCGTCAGTCGCAAGACCGGCTACAAGTGGCTCCAGCGCTACCGAGACGAGGGCACCGCTGGGTTGACCGACCGCTCGCGCCGACCGCACCGGCGGCCACGGCAGACGGCGCCCGCGCTCGAAGCCGCGCTGGTGGCGCTCCGGCAGCAGCACCCCACGTGGGGCGCCCGCAAGCTCCGGCGCCGGCTGCAGACGCTGGCCCTCGCCGTCCCGGCCTCCCGATACCAGCCGAGCCTCCGCACCTTCCCGACGACGCTCCCGCCCATCGGGTATCCGACCGGGATGGCCGTCCGCCGGGTCCAGCAGGGCGGGCGGCTCGATTTCCAGGGGCGCCCCCTGCGGGTCCCGAAAGCCTTCGCCGGGTACCCCGTGGGGGTGCAGCCGACCGCGACGGATGGCGTCTTTGACGTCTGGTTCTGTCAGCATCGCATTACCCAGCTCGATCTGCGCCGAGGGGGCTGAATGTGTTACCCATGTGTCCGGCACACCTGTTACCCTTGACTCCGGTCCATACACCGCAAGGGAGGGGGGATTTCTAAAGCGAACTTCTGATTCAGGACACTAGAGCAGGACCCACGTGAGCGATGGGTTAGGCGGCTTCGACCTCGACGAATTCACTCTCCGAGCTTGGTGGAGGCACCGTTAACCCATCCTCTTCGAGAAGTTGAATCATCCCGGAGCATTGAGCCGAAACGGAAAGGGATTGCCAGGAGTCGAGATCGTGATAGTATTGGGTCGCGTCATCGCCTTTCTCTCCCTCACCCTGACCCTCTCCCCCAACGGGGAGAGGGAAGTTTAGAGAACTCCTCTCCACCGCTGGGGGAGAGGATAGAAGGAGAGGGGCGTAGACAGGGTCTGGGTTTCACGCTTGAGGGGCATATGGCATATCCGCCCGAAAGGGGCGTCCTTATCCATTACCACGAGATCGCGCTGAAAGGGAAGAATCGCGGCTTCTTCCTGAAGCAGCTCGCCGCCAATCTCCGGATGGCGTCGCGCGGCCTCGAGGTCGGTCCTCTCCGCAGGCCCAGCGGCCGGTTCTATCTGGAAATGCGGGATGGCACCCCCTGGGAGGCGCTACGCGAGCGGCTGAGCTCGGTCTTCGGAATCGCCAACTTCGCCGCCGCCTTCAGGGTGCCACCCGACCTTGAGCTGATGGCGAAAAGGATCGAGTCGGAGGTGGCCGGCCGCTCGTTTGCCAGCTTCGCTGTGGCGGCCCGCCGCGCGTTCAAGACCTTCCCGCAGACCTCTCAGGAGATCAACCAGGTGATCGGCGCCAGAGTGAAACTTGCCTCCGGCGCCAAGGTCGATCTGAGCAGTCCGGATCTGACCATCTACATCGAGGTGCTGCCGGATGAGGCGTTCATTTATTTCGAGAAGATTCAGGGGCCAGGCGGCCTGCCGGTGGGCGTCAGCGGCACAGTGGTCTGCCTGCTATCGGGAGGGATCGACTCGCCGGTCGCGGCCTACCGGATGATGAAGCGAGGCTGTCGCGTTGTCTTCGTCCACTTCCACAGTCAGCCGTTCGCCGACCGGACCTCACAGGAGAAGGCGACCGAGCTGGCCCGCTTGCTCACCCGCTACCAGTTTGCCTCTCGCCTCTACGTGGTGCCGTTTGGTGAGACCCAGCAGGAGGTTGTCGCCCGCACCGCCGGCCGTTTCAGGGTCCTCGTCTATCGGAGACTGATGTTGCGGATGGCCGAGGAGATCGCTCGAAAGGAAGGGGCCCAGGCCCTCGTTACCGGCGAGAGCCTGGGCCAGGTATCTTCGCAAACCCTTGAGAACATTGCGGCAATCGAAGAGGCGGCGACGCTTCCGATCTTGCGCCCCCTGGTCGGAATGGACAAGGAAGAGATCACACACCAAGCGCGGCAGATCGGGAGTTACGAGACCTCAACGATCCCCGACCAGGATTGCTGCTCGATGTTCACACCGAGACAGGTGGTGACCCGCGCCACCAACGATGAGATCAGCCTCACCGAGCGCGCCCTTGACCTCAAGCCCCTTGTGCAACGGGCGCTCTCCGCTGCGCAACTCGTCGAACTGTCGTTCCCCGCCTAAGCGCGCCGTTCCACCCCCTCAACCTCGCCTTCTCACCCCTCACCCGGACCCTCTCCCCATGAGGGGGGAAAGACCTTGCTTCTTCGGCGTATACGGCGGCTTGGCCACCGAGCGAATAAAGACAAGGATGTCCTTGACCTCCTTGTCGCTGAGCTGGGATCCAAAAGCTATCATGAGCGCATTCATTCCGGACGACGCGCCGCCTTCCTTGATGACCTTGGTCAACTGGGCGTCGGTTCTAGCGTTCATGTAGTCGCCGTTCGTGAAGTCACGCACCTTGACCATTGCCTTCAGGCCATCCGCGGTCGGCGTATTCCCATCCCCCTTGGGGCCGTGGCACGAGGCACAGAGGGTCGTGTACTTCTCCGGCGCCTTAACGTCGCCGTCTGCGGCCAACGCAATCGTCCAGGCCCCAGCACAGATCACTACTAGTGCAGCCGAAAGGATGATTCGTACGGTCGGTCTTCTCATGCCTGATTCCTCCTTTGGAATGGTTGTTGATGCTGTACAATGCCCTTCGCTCAATGCTGAACAACAGCCTGTTTCCCGCCTACCCCTTAGACGAACGTCTAGGTCACTTTATTCAACTAGATACAAAGAAATTCCCGGTTTTTCACGGTGTGACCTCGGTGCCTCACGAATGGCTAACCCTCTCGGGCGCCTTGCCGTCGCCTGACCCCTCGGACAATGAGCAGCTCGACGGCGACCGTCAACATGGCTGCAAGCGGGGGGTAGACGTAGCTCTTGGTCGAAGTCGGCTCTTGCAGGAACAGGTAGTACCAGGCGGAGATCGACATCTTGTTCCCTGACTCGCCGTTGCCGCCATCCCAGGCGAGGAATGCGATCGGCATAAAGCGGCCTCGCTCAAATCCTGGCACACCACCCGAGGTAGACGCTAATGGTCGCGTCACGATCAGCCGATACTGGCCCTCGTGGTAGACCACCGCCCCGCTCGCCCGTGTCGCCGCCCCGCCAGGCTGCTTTTGCACCCGGCCCAATCCGGTCGCGGTTAGCTCCTCGACCCGTTCCGCATCCGATCGCCAGCGGATCAAATAGGCCGGCTGCAGAGAGTCGCCCATGAGGAAATAGGGCCGTTCGCTCGCCTCAAGTGGCTTGGCCGGAAACTGGAGCGCCATGGCATCAGGAAGGGCCCGATCGGCGGCGGCAGGCTTGCTGAACGTCGGATCGTCCCAAGAGATCCGGAAGGCGATCCCCTTCTCATTGTAGACTGCCTTCACCGACACCATGTCGATCGAGGGGGTGAAGTTTCTCGGGTCCACAATGACCTGTCCGACCAACGGGAAGTGTGTCGGCGGGATCTGCTCCCAGTACGGATCACCGGGTGTGGCCGGCAGGTCACGCCGCGCGAGCCTGGCCGTCAGGACGGTGCCGTAGTTCGGTCCCTCGGGGCCGAGCGACGCCACGTAGTTACTCAGGTGCCAGCTTTGCTCGGGATCGATCGAATCGGCGTACGACGGCATCGGCGTCCCGGCGATGCCGGTGTTGAAGCGTGCGTAGATCGCTTTGATCGAGCTGCCCCCACGGAAGTTCCACCGCTTCGTCAGATCGGCAGGGCGGGTTCTGTTGCCCCAATCATCCTTCAATGTGGGCACCGAAGGGCCGTCGGCTCGGCCCTCCTTCCCGTGACAGGTGAAACACTCCAGGTCCTGGTACAGTTGATGCCCCTTGTCCAGGCTCTCCTTGGAGGACCCAACCTCTTTGCCGACCTGGATCGGCGTTCCCGCTCCTTCGTTCTTGAAGCGGTCCGAGAAGCCTTTGATGTACTGAACCACGGCGCGCCGCTCCCGTTCCGGTAACTTCTTCCAGGCCGGCATCGAGGTTCCCGGCATCCCCTCGGTGATGATCGTGAAGAGATCGTCATCCGTGGGAAGCATGCCACTGGGTGTCGAGCGGATCTTGAACAGGCCGCGGGTGAAATCGCGCGGGCGTGGATCGAGGAACGGCGCGGCGGCCCCATCTCCCTTCCCGTCAACACCATGGCAAAACGCGCACCGCTTTTCGTAGACCTGCTTCCCTAGCTCCATATCAGCCTGCTGGGCCCATGCGTCCGTGGCAAGTGCGGGGTGCGGGGTGC
>CAZCMC010000033.1:0-5827 GCA_964499665.1 uncultured bacterium
ACCTAGTCTTTGCCCGGCAAGGCGCCTGGAATACATTGCAGACGAACATTTGTACCCGCACGAAGCAGGCGTCGGGTGAGGCGGTTGATGATCTCAAGGCACTTGGGCCTGGAACGCCAGTCACAAGGCATCACGACGATTGAGGTTGTTTCGTGATCCTTGTAACGCCTGGCTGTTGAGTAGGGTGATCGTTGTCGAGCGAAGCCCTCGGCCTTTCGGGTGGGGCGAGAACCCGGAGGACGCATTGGAGACGCTCACCGGCGGGAATGCTTCCGCAGGAACTCGGCGACGGCGGCCTTGCCGAGCTTCGCCTGTGCGACTGCGAGGACAGTCTCGACTAGGGTTTCGTTTGAAACTTTTGCCTCAACACGGTTCATTTCGAGGAAGACCATCGCTGTGGCTGCACCCACGCGCTTATTCCCGTCCACGAAGGGATGATTCTGCACGATGTGGAAGAGATAGGCTGCCGCCATCTCGAAGAGGTCGGCGTGCAGAAACTGACCACCAAAGCTGGCCTGGGGCATGGCGACAGCCGACTGCAGGAGGCCCATATCGCGGATGCCGGCGCTGCCCCCGTGTCGCTCAATTTGATCACGATGGATCTCGATCACCTCGTCGAGGCTGAGGAAGATCGGGAGCATCGGCTAATCTGCCAGGCGCTTGAGAGCCGGGCCGTAGCGCTTGTTTACTCTCTCAAGCGCGGCGCGGAATCGCTTCTCCCTTTCAGGGTCGCGCACAGGGGTGACGATCAGACACTTTCCGTCCGTCGTCACGGAAAGCGGGGTGTCGGCATCGATTTCGAGCAGGTTGAGCACGCCTCGGTCGATCACGAGGGCCAAACTATTCCCATGCTTTGTCAGGCGCTTGACCATAGCGATCCTCCCTCTGGGGGTTTCATACTGTGATAACATTGTATTACCACGCCTGCCAAGTGTCAACGCTGCAGTGGTGTCAGAGGGCGTGGAGTAGCTAAAAAACGTTGAGGATCAAGTAGGGTGGGGATATTGGGAGCCTATCGATTTCTCGCGGCGAGTCTCTCCCTGACGGCATTCAGAAGCGCGAAGCCAGCCTCCGCATCTGGGATCTTATCGATCAGATAGATGATCTCGATGACCGTTGACTGGTCTCCGCGCGGACGCATCTGGGCTCTCATAATGTGAAATTCTTGGCGTGTCGCCTTGCCGAACCGCTCGGAGGGAGAGACCGAACCGCCGATCACCGTTGTTGAATCTCTCGTGCCCCTGAGCAGATACTTCGACGAGTCCGCTATCTCAAAGACAAAGCCCCACTGCTTTGTCACCTCCACGAAGGCCTCCCAAACCTCGTCAATCGAAGAGGTCATGACCCCCAGCTCGGGGCGAACCTCGGGCGCGGCGCACGCAATCAGGGTCACGAGCGATACCGCGGCTAAAGCCCCAATCAAGAGTCTCGGCATCATTGTGTACGTGTGTACGTTGGGCTTCGGGCTATTATCACATGGGACAGACTCTACCACCATAATTTGCCTCTCCGGGAGGGTCAAGGGAAAAGCGGGGTTGCCTCGCCGGCCCCGGGGTCGGCCAGACGCCGTTTCCGCATCCACGACCCGCCATGGGGAAGGGGCCAGATCAAGTTATTGACGGGCCGCTCAAAACACTGCACAATTGACGGATCGAACCGGCGCAAGGAAGGAGGCGGGTGTGGTAAGCCAGAGCCCAGAGGGGTTGGCCAGAGGGATCAAAGAGGAGGCACGTCGGGTGGGCTTCGAGCTGGTCGGGATCTCCTCGGTCGCCGACCCGCTGCACGAAAAGTCATTCGCCGACTGGCTGCGGCTGGGATATGCGGGGGAGATGGCCTACCTCACGCGAACCGAGGAGGCCCGCCGCCATCCTGGCTCCTGGCTGCCGTGGGCTCGTTCGGTCGTCTCCGTCGCGATGAACTACTTCACGCCTTTTCCCCGGGAGACGGCTCCGCCGGGCACGACCAGGGGATGGATCTCCCGGTATGCCTGGGGAGACGATTACCATACGCTTCTGGAACGCCGGCTGGATTCGCTCCTAGCCTGGATTCGTGGCGAGGTCGGCGAGACGGTTCAAAGCAGAGCCTACGTCGATACCGGGCCGGTGCTGGAACGGGAGTTCTCCGGCCGGGCCGGGATCGGATGGATCGGCAAGAACACCCATCTCATCTCCCCGAAGCGAGGCTCCTGGTTCTTTCTCGGCGAGCTGTTCCTGAGCCTCGAGCTCCCGCCGGACAGGTCGATCATGGACCGGTGCGGCTCGTGCGATCTCTGTCTCAAAGCCTGCCCCACGAACGCCTTCGTCGGCCCATATCGGCTGGATGCGCGCCGCTGCATCTCCTATCTGACGATCGAACTGAAAGGGAGCATCCCGGTCGAGATGCGGCCCCTGATCGGCGATCACGTCTTCGGCTGCGACATCTGTCAGGATGTCTGTCCCTACAACGCCAAGGCCACGCCGAGCGAGGAGCCGGCATTTCAGCCCAGGGACGGTCTGCATGCGCCGGAGCTGATCCCGCTCCTGGCGCTAACCGATGAAGAGTTCCGGGCCCGCTTCAAGGGGAGCCCCATTCAGCGCCCGAAGCGACGAGGGTTTCTGCGGAATGTGGCGGTGGCCCTCGGCAACCTGGGATCTGTCGAGTCGATCCCTGCCCTGGCCAAAGCTCTCTCGGATCCGGACTCATTGGTGAGACGCCATGCGGCCTGGGCGCTGGGCCGGATTGGGACCGATAAGGCCCGTGCCGCGCTCGCCGAGGCGCTTCGCCAAGAGATCGATCCCGGCGCGAAGGCGGAGATGGAACAGGCACTGGGGCGGGAAGAGGCCGAGGGTATTATGGAGTCCCCATCCGATGGTGACCCGGAAGGACGTGATGAAGGCGGTCATCCTTGAAAGAGCGGGCGGTCTGGAGGTGCAGTCGTACCGGGGAGTCCCGGCTCAGCCCCTTCGGGCCTTGACGATGACGCGAGCCCTGACCGTGAGTTCCCTCCCACCCCCCTGGAGGTAGGTAACGAATCCTTGCCAGCGGCCATCGGCCTTCCACTTCTCGGACAGGCCAGACCCCTCCAGGTAGGTCAGACCCTCATCCGGCGTGGCGAGGGACAGAACTTCTCGCTCCACTCCCAGATAGACCTGTTTAAACCCGGCCCCTGAAAGTGCCGTCTCAACCTGCCCCTCTCCGTAGGCGTACTGAGAGATTTTGCCGCTCTCCTTCCATTGGTCCAGGTGGAACGCCGCAAAGGCGATGACGTGGCCCGGCGACAGCACAGCGGCCGCCCGCCGGAGGATCTCGTCTGACATGCAGAGGTTGGCGATAACGAGGTTGATCGGACCGAGGTCGCGATAACTGATCGCCTCCGCGTCAAGGCAATGGAAATGCACATGGTCCAGCCGGAGTGCCGCGGCGCGCTGTCGGGCTCGTTCGATCGCCTCGTTGGAGCGGTCGATCCCGATGATCCGACCGACCTCTTTGGCCAAGGCGAAGGTCAGGCGACCGCTGCCGCACCCCACATCCAGGATCGTCCCATCGCGCAGTGGCTCTTCGCGTATCAGACGAAGGAGGGTGGTGCTGAGGCCAGCATGATCCGTCTCGCCTCCCTCGCCGGCCCGGTATGGCCTCTCTATTCGATGGTGATTCCACTCGACCATCAGTGCCCCCTTTTCGCTTGCATCATACGCTGATCTCCCAGAGTACAGTATCATCTTTTTCCGTCGCGTCGGCGGGAGTCGATGAACTGCTTGAAGAGATATCCCGGAATGCCGGGGCTCGTCCCTTCCGACTTTACAAGGCCCGAGATTTCCGATAAGCTGAGTCCCGGGTGCGGCCCCGGTGCGTATTGCGGGGCGTGAGGAGGGCCATCGGTATGAAGGCATTTTTCGACGGTCTCAGTCTACGAGCGAAACTGCTCCTCATGATGTTCTCCCTCCTCCTGTTGACGCTGGCGTCCCTCTTCGTCCTGTACTGGCAGGCGGAGCGGGCCCTGATCCTTCAGGTCGAGAAGCACACCGTGGACCTCTCGACAGCCATTCAGATCAGCGTCGAGCACCTGACGTCGAAGGGACGGACCGATGAGGCGCGGCTCCAGGACTATGTCGCCCGCCTGCAGCGCAAGGGGGTCAAGGAGATCTCGATCGTCAGCAACGAGTCGGAGGTCATCGCCAGCAGCAACCCCACGAGGGTCGGCGCCACGATCGACCCCAAGCGCAGGGACCTCTTCATCACCGCTCGCCTTGGAGAGACGCTTGGCGCGGGGAATATCCAAAAAACCTATAATCTGATTGTGCCGATCGTGGTCGGCAACCAACGGATGGGCTACGCTCTGATCAGCATGGTGCTGGATGATTTCGCCCAAATCTCGCGATTCAACTTCATCAAGAGGCTGATCGCCACGGTGCTGGTCTTTGGCGTCGGGATCGTGGCCTCCCTCATCCTGTCATGGAAGTACACCATGCCGATCGACCGAGTCGTGCAGGCAGCGCGACGGGTGGCCCAGGGCGACCTCCGGGAGACGTTGCCGGTCGAACGACAAGACGAGATCGGTCAGCTTACCGAGAGCTTCAACGACATGGTGGCCAAGTTGCGGGCGAACAAGGAACTGGAGAGTCGCCTGCATCGGGCGGAGCGGCTCTCGAGCATCGGCCAATTGGCCTCAGGGATCGCCCACGAGATCCGCAATCCCTTGAACTTCATTAACCTGAGTATCGATCATCTCCAGAGTCGATTTCCGCCCGCTGATCCGGGCGCGCGAGAGGAGTTTGCCTACCTGGTCTCGGCGGTGAAAACCGAGATCCATCGTCTGGACACCATGATCACTAATTTCCTGACCTATGGCAAGCCGCTCAAGCTTGAGCCGCGTCCATGCGATCTGCCGCCGCTGTTGGACGATGTGGCCAGGATGGCCGGCGGCAAGGCCAAGGAACAGGGGATCGAGATCGAGCGAGGCTATCCACCCGAGTTGCCGAGGGTGTTGGTGGATGGGGAACAGATCAAGAACTCCTTTGTGAATGTGCTGGTGAATGCCTTCCAGGCGATGCCTCAGGGGGGGAGGCTCTCGATCGCCGCTCGTCAAGTGAGTGGAGCGGACCCACCAAGCGGTTCGCCGCTCTCCTCCAACGGGCGGTGGGTCGAGGTGAGCTTCAGGGACACCGGGTGCGGGATCGCCTCCGACGACCTTCCGAGAGTCTTCGAGCCGTACTTTACCACAAAGGAGGTCGGAATCGGTCTGGGGCTGGCCCTGACCAAGAAGATCGTGGAGGAGCATGGCGGGTCGATCGCGCTGGACAGCGCCCTTGAGGAGGGGACCACGGTGAGGATCCGGCTGCCGGTCGGGGAGGAGGCCTGATGCCCCGTGGCAGAGTCCTGGTGGTGGATGACGAGGGGTCACAGCGTGACATCCTTCGGACGATCCTGTCCGCTGAGGGCTATGCTGTTGAGACGGCGCCGGGTGGGGGGGAGGCCGTAACCCGCTGTCAGGAGAAGCCGTTTGATCTGATCCTGACCGACCTGCGGATGCCGGGGACCGACGGCCTCTCACTGGTCGAGCGGCTGACCCGCGACGACCCGCCCACCCTGGTCATCCTGATGACCGCCTTTGGCTCGATGGATTCGGCTGAGCAGGCGCTGAAACGGGGTGCCTTCGACTACCTGACCAAGCCGATCGGGCGGGAAGAGCTTCTGCTCACTGTCAGGCGGGCCTTTGAGCGAATCCGGTTGATCCAGGAGAATCGGCTTCTGCGGCAGCAACTGGAGGAGCGGTTTCGCATCGAAGGGATTGTAGGCAGCCACTTTCGCGTGCAGGAGGTCTTCGAGAAGATCCAGAAGGTCTCCGGCA
>CAZCMC010000033.1:5927-11502 GCA_964499665.1 uncultured bacterium
GGCAGCCACTTTCGCGTGCAGGAGGTCTTCGAGAAGATCCAGAAGGTCTCCGGCAGCAACTCCACCGTCCTCATCATCGGAGAGAGCGGGACCGGGAAGGAGCTGGTTGCCAGGGCCATCCATCGCCACAGCCCGCGGCGGGAGCGACCATTCGTGGCGGTCAGTTGCGCCGCGATCCCTGAGACCCTCATCGAGAGCGAACTGTTCGGCTACGAGAAGGGGGCGTTCACCGGAGCCTCCTTCCGTCGCCTCGGCCTCTTCGAGGCAGCCGACAAGAGCACCCTGTTCCTGGACGAGATCAGCGAGCTGAACATCAACCTGCAGGCCAAGGTATTGCGCGCCCTGCAGGAAAGGGAGGTGCGGCGGGTTGGGGGCCGGGAGGACATCAAGGTCGATGTCCGGATCATCGCTGCCTCCAATAAAAACCTGGAGGATGAGATCGAGCGAGGCGCGTTTCGGGAAGACCTTTTCTATCGGTTGAACGTCGTATCCATCGTCATCCCGCCACTGAGGGAGCGGAGCACCGATATCCCACAGCTTGCAGAGTATTTCATCAAGAAGCACGGCGAGAGGTCAGGAAAGCCGATCAGAGGGGTCACCAACGAGGCGATGCGGCTTCTCATGAGCTATCATTGGCCGGGCAACGTCCGACAACTGGAAGCGGTTCTCGAGCGGGCGATGCTCCTCTCCGATGGGCCAGAGATCGAGCATTACGATCTTCCCATTGAAGTCCGGTTCTTCGACCTGCCGGCCCAACCCCATCCGTCCAGCACATCCGGCAATAGGTTTGGGGTCGAGATTCCCGGAGGGGGGATCTCGCTCGAGGAGCTGGAACGCGATCTGATCGCGCAGGCCATGGAGAAGTCTGATTGGGTGATCACGAAGGCAGCACGCTTACTGGGGCTGAGCTACCGGACGCTCCAATACCGACTGGAGAAGTTTCAGGTCAGACGGGGCAATGTCAGGGGACGGGTTGACCGAGAGGATGTGGGGGCAGAAAGGGGGGATGTGAGTGGGGAGCGTGGTCAAGAAGCGTCGCAAGAAGATGAGCAAACACAAACACAAAAAACTACTAAAGCGGACCCGGCACCAGCGCCGGAAGAAATGAGGCCGGGCACTAAACGTTCGAACGTCTGACCGACTCTAACGTCATAGATTCTACTGATTCTCGTTGTGAGAGTCAAGGGGAGAGGCCAAGGGTGATAGGTCGCGAGGGGTGCCCTTGGAGGGGAGCGGAGTTCGGGGTCTTGATCGGTCGAACGGGGGACGGTTCTCGGTGAGAGACAGGGGCCTTGCGCGAGGCGGACTTCGAACTGATCGATCGGTTCTTGGGGGGCGATGGGGCTGCATTCGATGAATTGGTCCACAGGCGCCAGCGAGAGGTCTACAATCTGGCGTACCGGATGACCAGGAATGCGGAGGATGCCCGGGATCTCTCCCAGGAGGCGTTTCTTCAGGTGTATCGGAATCTCAATCGCTTCGATCGACGCTCCAGTCTTTCCACCTGGCTGTATCGGATCGTGATGAATCTGTGCCTCAACCATCTGCATCGGGGTTCCCGCTCTCGTTTTCCCTCAGTGAGTGAACAGGTGGACGTGGCCGATCCGTCCGAGGGATCGCTGGGGCGGCTTGAGGAGAAAGAGCGGCAGGAGGCTCTCGCCCGCGCCATTGAAACGCTGCCGCCGCAGCAGCGAGCCAGCATGACCCTGCGCGTGCACCATCAACTGCCCCATGGGGAGATTGCCGAGATCCTGGGGATCTCCGAAGCAACGGCCAAGGTCCATTATTTCCACGCCGTACAGGCCCTACGAAGGAAGCTGACTCATTGGCGAGAGGACGGATAACACGAGAAGGGACCACATTTCCCATGCGATGCGAGGAAGCTGGAAGCACGTTGCTGGAGTTGATGGAGGATGAGCTGCCCCCCGGGCGGCGCGCTGAGATCGTCGGTCACCTTGAGGTCTGTAGCGCCTGTGCCAACGAACTCTCGGCGTACCAGGATCTGCTGGCGCTCGTCCGGGCCGACCCGGTTCCCGACCCGTCGCCGCGCTTCTGGGAGGAATTCCTGCCGTCACTCAAGCATCGAATCGAGCGAGAGGCCTCCGAGGCTCCACGTGAATCCTCCTCCTGGTTGAACGGTCTTCGATCGTGGTTTGCCTTCCCGCGTCCTCTTATTGCGGGTGTGGCGGTCGCCGCCGTCTCGATCCTCATCGTGATCAGGCTGCCTGGCTCCCTTTCGATCAGAGCCGACCGGCAGAAGGCCCCCGCTCCCGTGGAGCAATCGGCTGGCCGTGAGGGCGAAACGAGGGATTGGGACAGGGCTCCCCACACTGAAGCCGGAAAGCGAGACATGGGCGAGGCGGTCATCGTGGCTGGGGAGCTCGTCGAAGACGCCTCGGCGCTGGCGGCCGCCATCCAGCGCCTTCCCTGGGTGGGTGAGATCGCGGATAGGGTCGAAACCGCCTGGGTCTGGCGGCCGGAGTCCGACCCGAGGGACTGGCTTGCCTCACTCAGCGAGGAGGAGCAGCAGATCCTGATCGATCACCTGAGGGGTTTCCGATGGTCGCCGTCGTGAGAGATTCTCGGGCCGCTGTCTCAGCCTGGTGTCGCACTCTCGCCCTGGTCGCTGCCGGGCTGGTCGGCTTCGTCGTCCTGGTGTCTTCGGCGATGGGCCAGCCGTTTGGCCCTCCGCCTCCCGGCCGGCCTGGGTCGGGGGAGGGGAGGCGCTTGATCGAGACGATCAAGATCTGGAAGATGACCGAGGCGCTCAATCTCACCGAGGATCAGGCGGCCAAGCTTTTTCCCAAACTGACGCAACTGGAGGCGTCGCGTCGGGAATTCCACGGCCGGCAGCGCCTGCTGCGGGATGCACTTGCCGAACTCCTGAGGCAGCGGCCCCTGCGAGAGATAGAGGTCAAAACGCGACTCGAAGAGCTGGATCGCACCGAAATCGACTTCAAGGGGCGTGAGCGATCGGTCATGGGCGAGCTCCGCTCCATCTTGAGCCTGGAGCAACAGGCTCGACTCGCCCTGTTCGAAGAGCGGTTCGAGATGGAGATGCGCCGCACCATCCAGGATCTCCGGCAACGTCGGCATGGCTTGCCTCCCGGGCCTGGCCCGGGCTTCGGACCACCTCCTGTGAGGAGTCGGCCCCCGTTGCCCGTGGAGGGCGGGCCGCCACCCAGATGACAGGTGTGAGCAAGACCTCGGCAGCGAAGCGACCCTTCGCTGCCGTTTTTGTTTCCGGGGGTCAGACGTGCCCTTGGGGCATCAGGCCTTAATGGGGTCTCGCCCAAGGCGTTGGTTGGTCGCGTTCATTGTCTTCACCCTGGGGGCGATCATCCTGGCGCCGATCATGTGGGATGCGGTCCTGAGCGGGCTGTTAATGGTTGAAGTGCTGCGGCCCTTGCGTCCAGGTCCCACACGATGGGTCACCAGGAGCCCGCAGGAGGCGCGGGTTACCTTCCCCGGCGGGCTCCGTGTGATGGAGGCGAATCTGTACGCGCCGGCCGGCGGCGGGAGGCGGGCTGGGGTGGTGCTCGTCCATGGAGTCGTCGAGACAGGAAAGGATGATCCACGGATGGTCTGGCTTGCCAGGTTGCTGGCCCGCTCCGGCTTTGTCGTGTTGGTTCCGGACTTCTTGGGCTTCAAGTCGCTGAGGCTTCGAGCCTCCGACATCCGAGAGATGAGCGACGCGGTTGTTTACCTGCACTCTCTGCGTGAGCGGGTCCTTCCCGACCGGATCGGCATGATTGGGTTTAGCTACGGTGCCGGACCCATGCTGATCGCCGCGGCTGACCCGCGCCTTGAAAGGCGCCTGAAGTTCGTGGTCTCCTTCGGCGGCTACTATGATCTCGTCCAGGTCATCAAATTCGTGACGACCGGCTATTACCAGTACGGGGAGGAGAAGGGGTACACAAAACCCAGCGATTACACCCGGTGGATATTCCTCCGGTACAACCTCGATCTGCTTCGCGATCCCGTAGATCAGGCCATCCTGGCCAGGCTGGCGGGGACAAAAGACTTGGAGAGTCCTGACGAAAGCCCGGTGCTGCCTTCTTATCTGACGCCCGAGGGCCGGAGCGTGTACAACCTCTTGGTGAACCGCGACCCCGAGAAGGTCGAGACCCTGGTGAGTCGGCTTGCCCCATCCATTCGGGAGATGATCGAGCAACTCTCGCCGTCCCGGCAGGTCAGTCGGCTCTCCGCGTACGCAATCATCGTCCACTCAGACCCGGACCCCTTCATCCCGCACACCGAAAGCCTGGCATTGGCGAAAGCCCTGGGGTATGGCGGAAGGGTCCGTCTGGACATCCTCCGTCTTTTCCGGCACGTGCGACCGGAGCTTCCCGAGACAACTCTGGGGAATTTCTTCAGAGTGTATGTCCCACAAGGATTGAATATCTACCGGCTCATTTTTGATTTGCTCCGCCAGCGGCGATAAGGTAACATCTTCTCGTGTCGCGCCCGCCGACAGGAGTCGTCGGAAACGGCGTGGTATGTGATTGGCGCTCTCACGGAGGCTGTTCCACAAGAGGAGGAAGTGGATGACCCGTACATACGGACGACTCTTGGGGCTGGTGGTTATCGCAGCGGTCGTCGCGCTGCAGGCTATGCAGCTCGATGTGTGGGCAAGGGCCGGTGGCGGCCGGAGCATGGGGAGCCGTGGCTCGCGCTCCTACTCCAGCCCGAGCCAGAGCTATCGCGCCCCAGCGGCACCTGCTCAGCCGCGGCCCGACCAGAGGACTCCATTTGCGACCCAAGCGCCAGCACCTGCAGGGGGCGGGTTCATGCGAAGTCTGGCAGGTGGCCTACTCGGCGGGATCCTGGGCGGGATGTTGTTCCGGAGTCTGGGCTTCGCCGGCTTCGGTGGTATGGGTGGAGGCTTCGGGCTGATGGACCTCGTGATCCTGGCCGCGATCGGCTTCGCGATTTACTGGGTTGTGAAGCAGAGGCGGGAGCGGCGGGTTGTGAGCGAAGGGCCGTACCAGCGGGCGGAACTGGGGGATCGCGGACCGGAGCTCTACCGGACGGAGCAGGCCCAGTCAACGATGGTTCAAGAGACTGACCTGGAGCGAGGAGTGTCATATGTCCGTCAGATGGACCCCGGCTTCGATGAGGGCCGTTTTCGGGACACCTGCACCGACCTCTTCTTCAAGGTCCAGGCCGCCTGGGGAAATCGTGAGCTGGAACCCCTGCGCGCCATTCTCACTCCGGAAATGTACATCCAGCTCTCAGAAGATGTGGAGCGGTACAAGAAAGAACGGCGGATCAACCGCTTGGAGAATATCGCGGTGCGGTCCGTGGAGCTGACGGAGGCCTGGCAAGAGCAGGGACAGGACTATGTGACTGTTCGCTATCTCGCGAATCTTCTCGATTACACAGTGGAGGAGGGTACGGGCCACGTTGTCGAGGGAAGCCGGGCCGACCCGGTCAAGTTTGAGGAGTTTTGGACTTTCACCCGCCCGGTAGGGCCGAATCCCTGGCGTTTGTCCGCCATCAACCAGGCTGAGTAGGATGGAGAGGATGATCTCTTTTGGTGGACGCCCTGCTGGGCTCGCTCGTTAGCCTGCGC